>DATDIC010000734.1:0-9279 GCA_036521275.1 Acetobacteraceae bacterium | reverse complement strand
GCTTTCGCGGGCATGACGGGTTTGGGGGGCATGATGGGTCTGGGGGGCGCGACGGGTCTGGGGGGCGGGGATGACGAGTTCAGGGCGTGACGGGTTTGCGGGGATGGCGGGTTTGGGGGGCATGACGCGTTTGGGGGCGGTCGGAACGGGCGGGGAAGGGCTTGGCGATATCGCGAGGTGCGGCCTCATGCGCCGGCGGGGGCGAGTGGCAGGTCGGGGGTCGTGGGGCGCGATGCCCGCACCGGCGGTATCCACGGGCGCTGCCCGCGCACGTCGCGGTCGGTGACGATCTGCGCGCCGGTGGCTCGCAGCCAGATCGCGGCGGCGCCATCGCGCAGCAGCAGGCGGCGATCGACCGTCGGGAGGCCCTGGCACGCGGTCCCGCGCGCCCATTCCAGCGTGACCAGCAGCGACAGCGCGCAGGCGGTCACCGCGCCGTTGCGCAGCAGCATTGCCGGCGGCCCCGGTCCCAGGCGAAGCGTGCAGGCCGCCTCGGTGCAGACGATCGTATCATTGGCGACCTGCCCGACCTGCGGCAGCCGCATCGGCGGTCCGTCGGCCCAGTATTGTCGCCAGGCATCGCGGGTGAATTTCGATGCGCCGGACGCCCGCTCCACGAACATGCCGGACGGCGTGCGCACCCCGACCATGCGTGCATCGGCGGAGACCAGCAGGTCGGGCGGCCGGATGATTGCCGGGGAAACCAGACCGGCGATGAGCAAGGCGGTGCCGGCCAGGCGGATGCGCCCGCGCCAGAGCCCCAGCCACGCCATCCCGAGGCCGACCAGCGCCAGCCCCCAGGCGGGCATATGCGGCACGTCCAGGGTCGCCCAGGGCAGCGCCGCGGTGATGCGCGCCACAAACAGGATCGCATCAAGGCCCCATCCCATGGGCACCAGCGCCAGCCGATCCAGCCCGAGCGGCATCAGCAGCAGCCCGATCAGTCCCGCCGGCATGACCCAGAGCGCGGTCAGCGGCACCGCGATCATGTTTGCCGGTATGAAATAAAGCTGGATGCGCCCGAAATGATAGGCGCCGAACGGCGCCGAGGCGGTACCGGCGAGCGCACTGGTCAAGGCCAGGGCTGCCAAGTGCAGCAACCCTCGCCGCCACCGCGCCCCGTCGCCGTATAGCGCGTGCAGACGCGGCCGCAGCACCTCGTATCCGGCTATCAGCGCCAGCACCGCGGAAAAGCTCATTTGAAACGATACGCCGGGAACCTGCTGCGGCTCGATGAGGATGAGCGCCGCCGCGGCCACCGCCAGCCCGCGCAATGAAATCACCCGCCGGCCGGTCAGCACAGCAAGCGTGAACAGGCCGGCCATGGCAAAGCTGCGGATGATCGGCACATGCATGCCGGTCAGCACCATGTAGAGGCCGCCCGCCACCAATGCGACGACGGCGGCGATCTGCCTGGTCGGCCAGTGCAGCGCGGTGCGCTCCCACAGCACCAGCACGAGCCTGGTGGTGCCGAATGCGAGCCCCATGACGATGCCGATATGCAGGCCCGCCACCGCGAGCAGATGCGCGAGGCCGGAGGCACGAAATGCCTCCCGGTCCGCTTCCGGGATCGAAGATGGGACGCCGGTCAGCAGCGTGGCCCCGACTGCCCCCGGCGCACCCGGCAAAACGGCCTGGTAGTGGCGGGCGATCGTTTCCCGCAGCGCCTGTATCCAGCCGGCGAAACCCGCGGCGGGATGCCGGGCGATCAGCTCCGACGTCCCGAGGGCGAACCCGTACCCCGCCAGTCCGCTGTAGAACGCGTCACGCTGCAGATCCCAGGCGCCGGGATAGGCAGGCGGCGACGGTGCCTGCACCAGGGCGCGGACACCGATGCTGTCGCCGGCCTCGATCGGGACGGGGTCCTGGTTGCGCAGGCGCACGCGGACGGCCCGGCGCAGTGCGCCGCCGGGTTGCAGGTGAACCTGCTCCAGCGTGATCCGGCGACCCTCCGGCAGCATCTCCACGCTGCGGACGATGCCGCTGACCTGGACCGCCTGGCGTGGCAGCGGTTCCAGCGGTGGGGCGCGGGCGGTGGCGAGTTGCGCGGCCGCGAAACCCAGACTCGCCGCAACGACGGGGGCGAGCAGCATCCGTCCCCAGGCGGGCGCGAACCAGGTGGCAAGAGCGGCGGTGACGGCGATTGCTGCGCCGGCCCAAGCGGGCGGCTCGAATGTCAGGGAGAAATACAGCAGCGTGCCGGCGCCCATGAACACCGGCAGCCAGAGCGCGAGCCGGCCCTGTTGGGCGGCCAGGACATGCTGCACGAGCGGCCTCCCGGTGCAGGCTGCGCCGCTCTGCCTCTACGGACCGTTAACGCCAGGGGGATGAAAAAAGTAGCGGGATCGAGTCAGCCGAGCGCGGCGGCGCGTCCGGCCAGCTCCGGTAACAGGGGCAGCAGGAGTCCCAGATCCCGCTCCGCCATGCAGACCAGGTATTGCGACGCTGGTGGCGTTTCGTCCGGCGCCTCCGGCAAAGGCAGCCCGTCGGGGCCGAGCGGCAACGCCGCCAGGCCGAGATCGCTGTACACGTTCAGCAGCTCCGGTCCGGCTGCCCAGACGGCCGGGTCCAGACCTTCTTGCCGGGCCAGGTCGCGCATCCGCCAGATGGCGGAGATCCGGTCGCCTGCCGCGCCGGCCGGATCGCCGAGCGCCAGCAGGACCCGCCCGACCCGCCGGAAACCGATGGCGGCGCGCTCCGATTCGCCCCAGACCACGCCTTCCACGCCGGGCGGCGGTCGCATGCCCAGGCGAGCCAGCCGTTCCCGCTCTGCCGCGTCCCACCGGCGCCATGATACGCGGCACGGCCGCACCAGGAACCAGACCGCAAACAGCGCCAGCGCCACGGTCAATCCGACGCTGGCGCGCAGGCCCCACGGCATCTGGTCCGATAATATGATTTCCCACCATGCGTTGTTCGGCACGCCGTGCACGCGGCGGCGGAAGCCGGCCAGCGCCAGGACGCACACGACCAGCGCCAGCAGCGAGATGGTGGTGGAGGGATCGAGCGGCCCGCTCAACAATCGCGCATGACGGTAGAAACAGCCGCGGAACGGCATCAGCACCGTGGCCGACAGCACCAGGACCGCGGCGATCCAGACATGCTCGCGCTCCGCCAGGATGAAGGCCGCCCCGCCGACGAGGAGCAGCAGCGTGAGGCCCCAGGCGAGATTGACGCGATGGATCAGCCCGATCACCAGCACCACCAGCCCGGCGCCGATCAGCGAGGGCACGAACTGACCGGCGCGGACCGCAAAATCCGCCAGATCGGGATCGGCCCATGACAGGTCCGGGTAGCGTGGCGACAGCAACCCCACGCCGAGCAGCAGCATGCCGGACAGGGTGACCGCCCCGGTGCTGGCCGCCACGGCGAGGTCGGGCTCGCTCCATCGGCCGATGGCGGCAACGCCGCTGATCCGCCCGATGCGGCCGAGCAGTCCGCCGCCGCGCAGCACCATCTCGTTGGCGGCGAACAGGCAGCCGGCCAGGAACAGGGGGATGACGTAGTAGTACAGCCGGAACACGACGATCGCGGCGACGATGCGGGGCGCGGGAAGAAACGGCGCCAGCCCGAACAGCAGCACGCTGTCGAACACGCCGAGCCCGCCTGGCAGGCTTGCGGCCAGGCCCGCGGTGTACGAACCGACATAGACGCCGAGAAACACCAGCCAGGTGAGGTGCTGCGCATGCGGCAGGAGGACCCAGAAGATCGAGGCGGTGATGGCGACATCGGCGGTGGCGAGAGCCACCTGCACGATGGCCATCCGCCAGCCGGGCAGCTCCGTCACGTGGCCGAACACCCGTACGGTGCCGAACAGGCGCGCCAGGATCACGTATCCGGCGACGATCGCCCAAAGCAGCGCGGCGGCGGCATAGAGCAGCCAGCGCGGCAGGTGGTCGCCGAAGAACGGGACGGAGCGTGGCTCGATGAACAGGATGGCGCCGCCCAGCACCATGCCGCCGAGACCGAAGGTGAGGCTGCAGAACGCCACGGTCTTGGCGATCTGCACCGGGGTGAGGCCCCAGTGAGCGTATAGCCGGTAGCGGACGGCGGCGCCCGATACCGCGGAAAATCCCAGATTGTGCGACAGGGCGTAGGCGCAGAACGAGGCGAATGCGACCCGCCCGTACGGCACCTTGTGCCCGGCATAGATGGTGCCCAGCCGGTCGTAGATGGTCAGCACGGCATAGGACAGCACGGTGAACGCGAAGGAGAGGCCGAGCGCCCAGGGCGGGATCGCTTCCAGCGCGTGGCCGATATCGTCCAGCCGCAGGTGGCGGAACACGCGCTGCGCCGCATAGATGGCGGCGAACAGCAGCACGACCCCGACCAGCGCCGGAGCGTGGCGCAACAGGACCGGCAGTTTCACGGCCCTTCTGCCGGCCGTCATTCGCTCACGCCGCGTCGGCCGGCCGGGTGAGTGCGGCTTCGATCAGGCCGACCGTCTCCGATATGCCGTACAGGGCGATGAAGCCGCCGAAGCGCGGCCCTTCCTGCTGCCCGAGCAGCACCTGGTAGAGACAGGCGAACCAGGCGCGCAGCTCTGGGAAGGCGTGCCGCTTGCCGACATCGTACACCACGGTCTGCAAGGTTTCGGCGTCGGCGTTGGGGGGCATGCCGCGCAGTGTTTCCGCCAGGTCGGCGAGGGCGGCGCGCTCCATCTCCGATGGGTGGCGGTAGTGTTTCGCCGGACGAACGAAGTCGCGGTAGTAGGCGATGGCGTGGCCGACCAGGCTGTCCAGGAACGGGTTCGCGTCGGGTGACGCTTCGGGCGCGTAGCGGCGGATGAAGCCCCACAGCAGGTCGGGCGTTTCGGCGTTCACCACGCTGGCGAGGTTGAGCAGCATGGTGAACGAGACCGGGCTGCCGCCGTGGTCGGGCAGCGATCCGCCATGAATGTGCCAGGCTGGGTTGGTGCGCTGCTCGGCGTCGGTCTGCGCCGGCAGCCGCGCGGCGTTGGCCAGGTATTCGTCGGTGGCGCGCGGGATGACGTCGAAATACAGCCGCTTGGCGCGTTGCGGCTGGTTGTACATGAACTGCGCCAGTGATTCTGGCGGCCCATAGCGCAGCCATTCATCGATTGGCAGGCCATTGCCCTTGGACTTGCTGATCCGCTGCGCATGTTCGTCCAGGAACAGCTCGTAGGTGAAGCCGTCGGGCGGCGGCGTGCCGAGGATGCGGCAGATCCGGCCCGAGAGCCGCACCGAATCGATGAGGTCCTTGCCCGACATCTCGTAATCAACGCCGAGCGCAAACCAGCGCATGGCCCAATCGGCCTTCCATTGCAGCTTGCAACGGCCCGTGGTCACGCTGGTTTCAAACGCTTCGTTGTTGGCGGGATCGCGCCAGACGACCGTGCCGGCGGCGGCATCCCAGCGCTCCATCGGCACCTGCATCACCTGCCCGGTGCGCGGATGCAGCGGCAGGATGGGCGAATAGGTCGCACGCCGCTCGGGACCCAGGGTGGGCAGGATCACCGCCATCACCTGCTCGTAGCACTCCAGCACGCGGATCAGGGCGGCGTCGAACCGGCCGGCGGCGTAATAGTCGCTGGAGGAGGCGAACTCGTAGTCGAACCCGAACGAGTCCAGGAACGCCCGCAACTGCGCGTTATTATGGGCGCCGAAACTTTCATGCGTTCCGAACGGGTCGGGAATGCGGGTCAGCGGCTGGCCGAGGTAGCCGGCCAGCGTGTCGCGATTCGGCACGTTGCCCGGCACCCGGCGCAGCCCATCCATGTCGTCGCTGAACGCGACCAGGCGCGAGGGCAGGCCGGTGAGCTCGGTGAACGCGTGGCGTACCCAGCTTGTGCGGGCTACCTCTCCGAAGGTGCCGATATGCGGCAGGCCGGAGGGGCCGTAGCCGGTCTCGAACACTGCTTCACGCTTGCCGGAGCGGTCCAGGCGTGTCGCGACCTTGGCCGCTTCCTCGAACGGCCAGGCCTTGGGAATTGGCCTGTCACCAGATGTGCTGGACATTTGCGGGAGGCTAGTGAGCGGGGCCGGTACGGTCAATTTGACAGTGCGGGGGCGGCGTTTTGCTCGCGCGGCCGCGCCAGCGTGCCGGACTGCAAGTGACCCAGGTTCGTCAGTCTCGCGGATGCGGGAATTTAGGCAAATCCTTGGGGGTGTCTGGGGCGTTCGCGGGCATGACGGATGTGGTGGAGTAATTAAGCGCCGGCGTGACGGATCGCATTACAGCCGGACCCGCTTCAGGCGCAGCGCATTGCCGATTACCGACACCGAGCTCAGTGCCATCGCCAGTGCGGCCACCATCGGGTTCAGCAATATCCCGAATGCCGGGTACAGCACGCCGGCAGCGACCGGCACGCCCACGCTGTTGTACAGGAATGCGAAAAACAGGTTCTGCCGGATGTTGCGCATGGTCGCGCGGCTGAGCGCGACCGCCCGCACGATCGCGGCAATGTCGCCCTTCACCAGCGTGACGCCGGCGCTCTGGATCGCGACATCGGTGCCGGTGCCCATGGCGATGCCGACATCGGCTGCCGCGAGTGCTGGCGCATCGTTCACACCGTCGCCGGCCATGGCCACCGTGCGGCCCGCATCGTGCAATTGCTGAACGGCGTGCAGTTTGTCGGCAGGCAGCAGCTCCGCTTGCAGTTCCGTGATCGCCAGCCGGCGGGCGATGACGTCCGCGGTGGCGCGGCTGTCGCCGGTCAGCATGACGATGTGCAGGCCCATCCGTCGCAACGTGGCGACGGCGTCGGCGGCGCCGGTCCGCAGCGGATCGGCCACGCCGATCACGCCGGCGGGCTTGCCGTCGATCGCCAGCAGCAGGGCGGTGGCACCGCTGTGACGCTGTTCGTCGGCGGGTGCGGCGAGCCCGTCCGCGTTCGCACCGATATCGGACATCAGGCGGGCGTTGCCGAGCGCGACAAGCCGTTCGTCAACGATCCCGGTCACGCCTTTGCCGGTGATCGAGGCGAAGTCGCGTGCTTCCGGGACGGCAAGGCCGCGCTCGGTGGCGGCGGCGATGATGGCGGCGGCCAGCGGGTGCTCGCTGGCCCGTTCCAGTGCGGCGGCGGCGGTCAGCAGCTCCGGCTCGGTGAAGCCGGGCGCTGGCAGCAGCGCGACCAGCTTCGGCTTGCCTTCGGTGAGCGTGCCGGTCTTGTCGAGCACGAGCGTATCGACGGTGCCGAGCCGCTCCAGCGCCTCGGCCGAGCGGATCAGTACGCCGGCGCCGGCGCCCTTGCCGACGCCGACCATGACCGACATCGGCGTGGCCAGCCCGAGCGCGCACGGGCAGGCGATGATCAGTACCGAGACCGCTGCGATCAGCGCATAAGCCAACGAGGGCGCTGGCCCCCACACCGCCCAGCCGGTGAACGCCAGTATGGCGACGCCCACCACCGCTGGGACGAAATATCCGGCTACATGGTCGGCCACGCGCTGGATCGGTGCACGGGACCGCTGTGCCTCCGCCACCATGGCGACGATGCGGGCCAGCATGGTTTCGGCGCCAACCTTGTCCGCTTGCATCAGCAGCGAACCCGTGCCGTTCACGGTACCGGCGACCAGCTTATTGGCGGGCTGCTTCTGTACCGGCAGGGGCTCACCGGTGATCATGGATTCGTCGACCGCGCTGCGGCCTTCCAGCACGGTGCCATCGACGGGCACTGCCTCGCCGGGGCGCACGCGCAACCGGTCGCCGACGCGCACGTGGTCGAGCGCGACCGTCTCGTCGGTGCCGTCGTCGCGCAGCCGGCGCGCGGTCTTCGGCGCCAGGTCGAGCAGGCCGCGGATGGCGCTGCCGGTTTGCTCGCGCGCCCGCAGCTCCAGCACTTGGCCGAGCAGGACTAGGACGACGATCACCGCCGCCGGCTCGAAATAGACCGCGACGAGGCCGTCCATGCCGCGGAAGCCGGTGGGGAAGGCGCCCGGCGCGAGGGTTGCGACCACGCTGTAGATCCAGGCAACGCCGGTGCCGAGCGCGATCAGCGTGAACATGTTGAGATGGCGGGATCGCAGCGAAGCGTAGCCGCGCCGGAAGAACGGGAAGCCGGCCCACAGGACGACCGGCGTCGCCAGCAGCATCTGCACCCACGCCGAGATTGACGGCGGCAGGAGATGCAGGCGGCCATGCTCGGTCATTTCCAGGAGGACCACCGGGATTGCGAGCAGCAGCGCGATGAGGAACCGGCGCCGCATGTCCGCCAATTCGGGGTTGCGTGCGGGGTGCGCGGGGGGGCTTTCCGGTTCCAGCGCCATGCCGCAGATGGGACAGGCTCCCGGTGCGGGTTGCCGGATTTGGGGGTGCATCGGGCAGGTGTAGATGGCGCCCGGGGTCGGCGGGGCTGGCGGTTCGGATGCGGGTGCCAGGTAGCGGGCGGGATCGGTCAGGAATTTGCCTTGGCAGCTTGCGCCGCAGAAATGGAACATCCGGCCGGCATGGGTGGCACGATGGGGCGAGCGGTCGGGGTCCACTGGCATGCCGCAGACCGGATCGGCGATCGCATCTGCCGTGGTGGTGGCTTGGCGGTGGTCGTGCATGCTGCCCCTTCGAGGCCCGCATCGGACCTGCCGGAGATATACCCCACGGGGGTATGGAATCAAGATCACGCCTGGGTAGACGGCGCGTCGATGCTATTCGTCGTATCGGCAACGATCGGTCAGTTGGGGGTGGGAGATGGATTCCCGCTTTTCGCGGGAATGACAGGCGGCGGGTGTGACGAGAAGGGGCAGCCCTCGTGCAAGACGAAGGCGGATTACATCGGTTCCTTCAGCCAGCCGCGGATCAGCCAACAGTTCACCGGGTAGGCGGTGGCGCAGGCTGCACCAAGCAGCAGGCGACCGAGAGGCCATGAAGCCAGAGCGGTCTCATGCCGGCAGGAGAGGCGTTGGGGTCATTCGTTGTGCCCCATGGGGATGGGGTTGGTGGGTGGGAGATGGATTCCCGCTTTTCGCGGGAATGACGGGAGGGGTGCGGGAATGACAGGAGGGGTGCGGGAGTAACGGGGGTGGTGGGAAGGACGACGTGGGTAGCCCGCGGGTACCTGTCACAAGTCCATCCTGGTCGGGTCATGTCGAACCCGACCAGATAGGACGGGAGGCGCAGCCTACGGCAACAGCACCGTGCTGCCGGTGGTTTTGCGGGCTTCCAGCGCGGTGTGCGCCTCGGCCGCGTTCTGCAACGGGAAGGTCTGGTTCACCGCGATCTTCACCGCGCCCTTCTGCACGACATCGAACACATCGTTGGCCGTGGCCACGAGGTCGGCGCGCTTCGACGTGTAGGTGGCGAGGCTCGGCCGGGTCAGATACA
>DATDIC010000733.1:0-17098 GCA_036521275.1 Acetobacteraceae bacterium | reverse complement strand
GGGATCGCCTGGGGCGTACCCCAAGCGGCGACCTGGCCCACATTCTGCTGCGTCACCAGCGTCATTGGAATGATCACGTCGCCATGCGGGAATTTGTCGGCACTTGGCTTCGTGTGGTTCGCCAGCTCGTTGGCCATCGCTTCGACTGCCCAATACGCCTCGACGAACGGCGCATGGGTCACCGTATCGAGCTGCGCGCCGGACTTCACCGCATCCAGGCTCTCCGGTTGCGCATCCGCCCCCGCCACCAGCGTCTGCTGACCCGGCGTAATCCCATGCGCCTTCAGCGCGTTGATCACCCCCAGTGCCATTGCGTCATTGGCACACACAACAAGCTGGATGTTGGTCGTCTTGGCCAGCTCGGTTGCCATCATCGACTGCGCCGCCGCGGTCTCGAAATTCGCCGACTGGTTCAGCACCACCTGCACCGTGCCGTCCTTCACCAGGGGATCGAGCACGTCCATGGTGCCCTTCAGCCGCCCGATGCTGACACTGGCACCAAGCGTTCCCTGCAGCACAACCACGTGCCACGGCTTGGGCAGGTTCTTCTGGCGCAGCGCGTCGATCGCGTATTGCGTCTCCTCGCGGCCAAGCGTCTCGTCATTGTCGCCGATGAACGCAATCCGCGCGGCGGAGGATGCCACATCGCGGTCCACCGTCACGATCGGAATGCCCTGCTGCACCGCCTGCTTGGCCGCGCCGGTGACCGATTCCTGGATCGTGTTCAGGATGATCCCCTTGGCACCCGCTGCCGCGGCTTCCTTGATGTCGGTGATCTCCTGCGACGCCGAATTGTCCGCATTCACGATGCGGATCGACAGGTCGGGGTAATGCGCCGCCGCCTGCTTCACCGCCTCCGCCATCGGCGCGAAATACGGGTACGCGTAGCCGGTGAAGATGAAATAGACCAAGGCCGGCTCCGCGCGGGCCGATGCGGCGCCGAGGCTGGCCGCGGCAAGCAACAGGATGGCAGCAAATGCCTTCACGTTCATCCTCCCCGGTTCGGTTCTCGGCGGGCACGCTAGGCAGCAGCCGATCACCGGACAAGCCGGCGACGCCACGGTTCAGCCCACGTCTGCGTGTACCGCCACCCGCTTCATCGCGAAGCGGCCAATCTCAATCCGCCGCCGCCTCCTGACCCCCGGCCTGCGACGCCGGGCGATCCCGCCCTGCCAGATCGTCGCCCGCCGTCGCCGGCATCAACAAGGCGATCGGAGCCGCCACGAGCGTGCACAGCGACACCGCCAGGAATGCCATGCTGAAATCCCATGGCCGCGCCGGCCGGTCACCCGAAAACGCCATCGAAATCTCCAGCGCCGCCGCGCCGGCTGAAATCCCGATCGTCGCCGCCAATTGCTGTGCCGCGGTGTAAAGGCTGGTCGCCGCGCTCATGCGGCGGCGCGGCACGTCGCCATAAGCCAGCGTGTTATAGGCAGTGAACTGCAACGACCGGAAAAACCCGCCGATCAGCAGCGCGCCATAGATCGCCGCCGCCGGCCAGGCCGGGCGGAACGCGGCACAGATCGCGATCATCACGGCCGAGACCAGGCCGTTCCACACCAGCGTGTCGCGGAAACCGAACATCCGCAGCCCCCACTGCGCCACCGGCTTCATCACCAGCGCCCCCGCCGAGCTGGCGAACGTCACCAGCCCGCTCTGCACCGCCGAATCGCCGAATCCCACCTGCAGCATTAGCGGCAGCAGGAACGGGATCGCCCCAATCCCGATCCGGAACAGCAGCATCGCCGAGATCGCCACCCCAAAGCACGGCAGCCGCAGCAGCGACAGATCCAGCAACGGCGCCGAATGGCTTTTTGCATGTACCAGGTAGGCCACTCCGGCAATGATCCCCACAGCCGCGAGTCCCGCTGACACCAGCGGTGACGCCACGCCGCGCCCGGCCGTCTCCACCGCAAACATCAGTCCCGACAGCGCCGTCCCCGTCAGAAGCAGCCCAATCAGATCGAAGCGCCCCGGCGGCGGCTCACGCACCTCCTCGATGAACAGGCTGACCAGCACGATTCCCAGCGCACCGATCGGCACATTGATGTCGAAAATCCATCGCCAGGAAAAATACGTCACGATGAAACCGCCGAGCGGCGGCCCCAGCACCGGCCCCACCAGCGCCGGAGTCGTCAGCCAGGCCATCGCGGCCACCAGTTCCCGCCGCGGCGTGCTGCGCAGCAGCACCAGCCGGCCCACCGGCACCATCATCGCGCCGCCGATCCCTTGCAGGATGCGCGCCAGCACCAGGAACCACAGCGTGTCCGCGCGCCCGCATAGTACCGATCCCACCGTGAACACGGCAATCGCCGCGCGAAACACGGTGCGTGTTCCGTAACGGTCGGCAATCCAGCCGCTGGCTGGAATGAACACCGCCACGCTGAGCAGATAGGCGGTGAGCGCCACGTTCATGTGCACCGCATCGGAGCCGAATGCCCGCGCCATGGTCGGCAGTGCGGTCGCAATCACCGTCGAGTCCAGATTCTGCATGAACAACGCACAGGCCACGATCATCGCAGTGATCCGCGTGGTCCGGCTGGTGCGTATCCGAACCGGCTTTGTCTTCGCTCCGTCCGAGGCATTGCTCATAGGCCGAGAATGCTCCCAGGCGCGCGGCAGGAGAAGCCCGCCCGCATCTGCAACGTTCTGTTACAAGGCCCGCCGCGCAGCTTGTTCGCGCTCCATATCACGCGAGAGCCGCAGCAGATTCTCCACGGTCGGGCGGGTTTCCTGGCTCCGCGCTCCCACCGTGAGTGGCGCGCGCAATTTTCCCGGCTTCTGCAAGCGCAAATAGCGCACGCCGCCCAGATGGATCTCGCGCATCGAGGCCGCTACCAGCGAAATCCCCACCCCCGCGGCCACCAGCTGATATTCGTCAACATCCGTCCGACTTCCGTCGCCACCAACGGCTCAAACCCCGCCTCGCGGCACGCCTCCACCACGTCGGCGTACTGTCAGGCGCCCCCCGGCGCACCAGAATGAAGCGCTCGCCCGGCCATCACCACCCGTTCACCCGGTGCCACACCGCCTCGACCGTGATGTCTCCGTCCACTACGTGGTAGCGGTCATGCGCAGCGGCGGTCATGCAGATGTGGTTGGGTGCGATCCGCACCTTGGCACCCACCGGCAAATCGATCGGACGTGCCGGATCGATCTCGACGACGCCATGCTCCTGATAGGCCCGCCGCACGATCGCCTCGCCGTAGCTGCGCCGTCCCTGCATATCCAGCACCAGTCCGAACCCGTAATCCTTCGGCGCCGATTCCGTGCTGCGATCCTTCGACAACGCCAGCCCGCCGGCATCCACCAGCAACCGTCCCGGTCGATGTCCGATCACGCTGGCCAGCACAGTCACCGCGATATCCTCCACCCCGTGGGTGCCGATTTCGGCCTGGAACAGGTCGCCGAACATATAGACGCCCGCCCGCACCTCGCTCACGCCGTCCAGTGAGCCCGCGTACAACGCGGTCGGCGAGCTTCCCATCGAAACAATTGGCAGCGTGTATCCGGCAGCGCGCAACCGTTCTGCGGCGCGTACCACCCCGGCCCGTTCGGCTTCCGCGATTCGTGCCATATCGGCCTGCGTGCGGCCGGAATAGCTGTGCCCTGCATGCGTCATCACGCCGGCCAGCCGCGGACCCAGCCGCGCCGCGATCTCCGTCAACTTGGCATCGTCTGGCGCCAGTCCGCCGCGTTCCTCGCCGGTGTCGATCTCGATAAGTGCGCGCGGTGGCCGTGCGTGCGAGGCGATCGCCGACGCCACCGCCGGATCATCTGTGATCACCGCGATATCCGCGCCATCCGCATTCAGCCGCGCCACCTCGTCCAGCTTCTGCGGCGTGATCCCCACCGCGTACAGGATGTCGTTGATTCCGTGCGCGCTGAAATACTCTGCTTCCGCCAGGGTCGAGACCGTGATCCCGCCCGGCTGGCCGGCCAGTGCCAGCCGGGCCACATCGATCGATTTGGCGGTCTTCATATGCGGTCGCAATGGAACGTCATGCCGCGCCAGCGCCGCCGACGTCGCAGCAATGTTCCGCCGCAGGATTGCCCTGTCCAGCACCAGGCACGGTGTCGGCAAGTCATCGAGCGTCATGCCGGTACTCCCATCAGTTCGGCGATCCGCGGCGTCGCCTTCAGACCGCTGCCGGTCAGCACCAGAACCGTGGCCTGTTCCGGCGTCACCACGCCGGCTTCCAACAGCTTGCCGAACGCGGCGGCCGGCTGCGCCGCGGTCGGCTCGACGTAAAGGCCCAGTTCCGCCAGCGCGAATGTTGCCCGTGCAATCTCGTCTTCGGTCAGCATGACGGCACCGCCCTGGGTTTCACGCAACGCGCCCAGCACCTCGCGCATCCGGACCGGCGCCGCGATCGCGGTTCCTTCGGCAATCGTCGGTTTCGTATCGGTATCTACCACTTCGCCCGCCAGGAAAGCGGCGGCGATCGGCGCGCAATTCGCCGGCTGCACGGCGAACAGGCGGGGCATCGAGCTGATCTCGCCGGCCCGGAGCAGCTCGGCGAAGCCGATCTCGCAGCCCAGCACGTTGGACCCCGCCCCACACGGCACGATGATGTTGTCGGGGGCGCGGAAGTCCAGGTCTTCCCACAATTCGTAAGCCAGCGTCTTGGTTCCGTGCAGGAAGAACGGATGCCAGTTGTGGCTGGCATAGAACACCGACCCCGATCGCCGCACAGCTTCATCCGCCGTGTCCTGACGCGTGCCAGGAACCAACTCCACGGCCGCGCCGTGCGCGCGCATTTGCACGGTCTTGGCCGGACTGGTGGACGCCGGAGCCATGATCGTGGCCTGCAACCCGCCGGCGGCGGCGTAAGCGGCAATCGCCGCGCCGCCGTTGCCGGAGCTGTCCTCCAGCACTGCGGTCACACCCTGCGCGCGCAGCAACGACAACATCACGCTCGCGCCGCGGTCCTTGAAGCTGCCGGTCGGCATCATCCATTCGCATTTCACCAGCGCTTGAGCACCATGCAAGACACGTCGCAGCAGGGGCGTGCCGCCCTCGCCCATGCTGATTGGGTCATCGACCTGGAACGGCAGAGCGGCCCGGTACCGCCACAGGCTGCGTGTACCGACATCGATCCCCGCCCTCGTCAAACCCGGCAATGGCGTCAGTAGCAGCGGCGCCCTGCCCGGCCCGCACCAACGTGGCTGATCGAGCGGGAACGTCTCTCCGTTTCGTGGGTCGAGATAGGCCTGTTCCATTCATCGGGCTCCCTCACCGGACCGTCGCCGCCCGTCTGTGGAACAGAACCGTGCCGGACTCCAGTCCGGCACAAAACCGCGTCATGCCGGCGCGGTTTCCCGCGGGACGATAATCAGCTTGTCAGGAGCCAGCAGCACCGAAACCGCGGTTCCGCGCGGATGCGTCAGAGTGCCCACCGGCACCTGCGCCTTCAACTGCAATCCTGCCGGATGCCGCAGCACATATTCGACGTGATCGCCCATGAAAGCGATATCCGCCACGGCGCAGTCCAGCCGGTTTGCGCCGACCGCGCCCGCCGGCTCCAGCACGATCGCGCCCGCATGGATGAACGCCGTCGCCGGCCCGCTCAGTCCGGCGATGTCGGCCTGCAGCACGGTGCCCACCGCCTCGATCCGCGCGCACCCATCCGCGATCACCACCGGCAGAGCGTTCGCATACCCCACGAAATGCGCGATGAAATCGTTGCGCGGAAAACGATAGATCTCCTCCGGCGTCCCGAACTGCACCACCTGGCCCCGGTTCATCACCGCGATCGCGTCGGACAGCGCCAGCGCCTCCCGCTGGTCATGCGTCACATAGACCGCCGTGATATCGAGCTGCCGCGTCACCTGGCTGATCTCGATCCGCATCTCTTCCCGCAAGGAGGCATCCAGGTTCGACAGCGGCTCGTCCAGCAGCAGAATCGTCGGCCGATAGACGATTGCGCGCGCCAGCCCGACACGCTGCTGTTGGCCGCCCGAAAGCTCGCGCGGATAGCGTTCGGCCAGCATGTCCAGGTGCACCATGCGCAGTGCGTCGGTCACACGCTGCTGCCGCTCGGCCCGCGACAGGCCACGCACGCTCAGTGGGAAATCGACGTTCTCGGCAACGCTCAGGTGCGGAAACAGCGCAAAACTCTGGAATACCATGCCCATGTTGCGACGATGGGTGGGCAGGCGCGTTACGTCGGACCCGTCCACCATCACCCGGCCACCATCCGGGGTCAGCGCGCCCACGATCACGCGCAGCAACGTGGTCTTGCCGCAGCCGCTCGGACCCAGCAGCGACAGGAACATGCCACGCGGCACGTCCAGGCGGATATCCGACAGGGCCACGAAGCTGCCCCACCGCTTGCCGATGTGATCGAGGATCAGGCGTGTCGGGGTCATGCGCCCTTCAGGCCGCCCAGCAGGTTTTCCGGATTGACCATTCGCAGCATGCCCAGCAGGAACAGCAGCGACGGCACCAGCAGAATAGTGCTGATCGCGGCGGCCACCGACAAATAGCCGTTGCCCAGTGAAAGATAGGTCTGCACCGGCAGGGTCACCGTGTCGGTTCCGTACACCATCAGGGTCAGCACGAAATCGTTATAGGACGCAAGGAACGCAAACAGGGAAGCCGCCACGATGCCCGGCAGCGCCAGCGGCAAGGTCACTTTCCGGAACAGCCGGAACGGACCGCATCCCATCACGGCGCCGGCTTCCAGCAGCCGCGGGTCCAAGCCCTCGAACGTGCTGATCAGCACTACCACCGCAAATGGCGCCGCCAGGATCACGTGCGCCAAGGCAATGCCAACTGCCGTGTTGGTCAGATGAATGGCATAGAAGATGCGGGCGACCCCCAAAGCAAACGTGATCTCCGGGATCATGCGCGGGAACAGGATCGCCCCGATCAGCACCGATTTCAACGGCAACCTGTAGCGCGCGATCGCCCATCCCGCCGGCAACGCAAGCACCAGCGTGAACACCGTCGCCAGCAGCGCGATCTCGGCGGTGTTGAACAGCACACCGCCGAGATCGACGGTCTGTGCCGCCCAGGCGAACCAGCGCAGCGTCCAGCTCCCGGGCAGCATGCGCGCCCCGAACCAGTCGGCGCCGAATGCCTCCAGCAGTACCATCACGAGCGGCAGCGTGATGAACAGCACGAAGCACAGAACCAAGGTGCCGCGCAGCACGCCGGCAGGGACATTCCTCATGCGGGCCGCCGGCTGCGTCCGACCGATTGATAAGCGATCACCAACCCCGCCTGGATCACACCCATCACCACCGCCATCGCGCTCGCCTGCGGCCAATCGAGAAACACGTTGGCAACGGTATAGATCTTCACCCCGATCGGCTGATAGTCCCCGCCGGCAATGAGCGGGATGCTGAAAGCACCGAAGCACTGCAGGAAGATCATCACGCCGCCCGCCCACAGGCTGCCCCGCAGTAGCGGCAGCAGCACCCGGCGGAACACCACCGCCGGGCTGGCACCCATCACCCTCCCCGCTTCCTCAAGCGCCGGATCAATAGCGCCGAGGCCGGACATGATGACTAGCCCGCCATATGGGAAGAACATCCAGACATAGAACAGGATCAGGCCCTGGATCGTGTAGTCGATCGCCAGTGGACGCGTCAGCAGGTGCAGCTTGAGCAGCACCACGTTGATCCACCCGGTGCGGTCATACAGGATTACCAGGCCCAGTGCCCCCACCAGCGCCGGGATGGTGATCGGCAGCATCATCAGGAATTGCAACGCGCGGCGGCCGACGAACCGGCGCCGCAGCAGCAATGCAAGCGGCAGGCTCAGCAGGAGCGAGAGCACGGTCGCCGCCAGCGACAGCCCGAGCGTCAGCGCCAGCACGCCGAGCCCCGCTCGGCTACCCAGAAAATCCGTGTAATGGCGCAGCGTCCAGCCGGGCCCATGGGTGGGCGTGACGCTCTCAGCCACCGTGTATGCGAGCGGGTAATAGAAGGCAGCCGCAAGGAACAGCATCAGCGGCGCCGCCAGCAGGCTGCCGAACAGCACATGCCGGAGGCGTGCGTCAGCCACGCCGACCGACGCGGCACCCACCTCGGCCGGACCCGCCAGCGCCCTCACGATGCGATATAGTCCATCCCATGTTTCTGGATGAACGTGATCGCATCCAGATTGGTCATGCTGATCCCCCGCGCTTGCGCAACGTCGACCCGTGCGATCTTGTCCCAAACCGTGGCCGGCGCCTTCTTCCACACCTCGGTGCCTGGGTACTGGTACATCGCCTCCAGCATGTGAAGTTGCACCTCATCGGAGAGCAACAGGTTGATCGCCTTGTAAGCGTCGGATTTCTGCGCCGCCGAATCGACCGCCGGCACTGCCAGGTACGCATTCGATGAGCCGATGATATTCACGTCCAGCGGGGTGGAGCGCGTGGTCGGCGGAAGCTGCCCCTGCTCGGCGCTCCACAGCGAATAATCCTGCGCATATGAAGTCAGCCAGACCTGCTCGGTCTGGAACTGGTGGAACATTACCGGCGGTGAGGACGCGATCGGCTGAGCGAAGGCGCGGCTGAACTCGGTAAAACGGCTCCAGCCATTCTTCCAGGCCGCGCCCCCGGCGATCTCGGAAAACGGCTTGCTGAAATCGACTCCGCCCGCCGCCAGGAACGCGTAGATCATCGCGCGTCCGCCGCCGGAGCCCGCATCGGGCCGCACCATCCCGATATGGCCCTTGAACTCGTCGCGGCGGTCGAAGAACTCCGCCCAGGTCTTGGGCGGGGCTTTGACGAACGCACTGTTCTGGATCAGCCCGAACTGCGAGCGCCAGAACAGCAGGCCAGCACCGTGCAGCGCCACGCCGAAATCGACCTCGTTGTACTCTTTCGGAATCTCCGTCTGATTCGGGATCTCCTTTGCCCGGTCCGGATAGAGCGGATCGAAATGCAGGCCCGCCGTAACCATGTTCGCCAGATCGAGGTCCTTCACGAACAGCAGCGAAAAGCCCGGATCCCCGTCGCGCCAGTTCTGCATCTGAAGCTGCAGCGTCGGGCCCGAGCCCACAGTATACTTGACCTCTATCCCGGTATCCTGGCGGATTTTGGGGATCAGGTACGTGCTCCAGAAGGCCTGGAAGTTCGGCCCCGAAACCGTATCGACAACTGTCAACGTCCCGGCGGCAGTGGCCCGTCGCAATGCGAGGCCGCCGAGCAACAGCCCCGTTGCGCCGCCGAGCAATCCGCGGCGCGATGCATTCGTGTGTTGGATCATCTCTTGCCTCCCTTGCACGGGACGCTAGGCGGCGCTTACAGCGGAGGTCAATACGGTTGCGAGGCTTTTGCCCCGGCCAGAGCCCCGCCTTCGCGCACAACGCTTTTGCCGCCTCCCGCTGCCATGGTAAGCCGCGCTCATGAGTTACTGGGGCAAAATCATCGGCGGGCTTGCCGGCTTCGCCATGGGCGGGCCGATGGGTGCGGTGTTCGGAGCCGCCATGGGCCATGCCGCCGATAGCGGCAACATCCCCAACCTGCGCGCGCCGTTCGGCACCGACCCGCTGTTGAACCCCGCGCGCGTCGCTGCCCTGCTCGGCCGTCGCGACCAGATTTTCGCCATCGCGGTGGTGGTGCTGGCGGCCAAGCTCGCTAAGTGCGATGGGCCGGTGAAGCGCGAGGAAATCGCCGCCTTCCGCCGCCAGTTCCGTATCCCCGCCGCGGCGACCCACGATGTCGGCCGGCTGTTCGACATGGCGCGCGACCGCCCTGAAGGCTTTGAAGCCTACGCTCAGCAACTCTCCCAGAGCTTCGCCGATAATCGCGGAATGCTGGAGGATGTGCTGGCCGCCCTGTTCCAGATCGCCCAGGTCGATGGCCCGGTGAATCGCGCCGAGCACGACTACCTTTCCACGGTGCATCGGCTGTTCGGGCTGGATCAGACCGCGTGGGACCGCGCCCGCGGCGCCATCCCGCGCCAACCCCAGACCGGCGACGATACCGACGCCTACATGGTCCTCGGCGTCTCCCGCTCGCTCGGCAATGACGAGCTGCGCGCCGCGTGGAAGCGCCTGATGCGGGAGAACCATCCAGACAGCCTCGCGTCCCGTGGCGTCTCCGCCGACCTCATCGCCCGGGCGGGCGACAAGGTTGCCCGCATCAACGCGGCCTGGGACCGCATCAAGCGCGAGCGCGGGCTGTAGCTTGCGCATCCGCGAGCTGCACAGCCGGAACCAAGACGAACGGCCGGCCGACGCGCCGATCGACATGCTGATCCTGCATTACACGGGCACGAAGACCGCACGAGAGGCAATCGAGCAACTCCTCAATCCCGCAGCGCGCCTGTCCGCGCATTACGTCGTGGATGAGGATGGCAACGTTCTGCGCCTGGTTCCGGAAGAACGCCGCGCCTGGCACGCCGGCGTTTCGTCCTGGCGCGGACACACCAGCCTTGATGACCGATCGGTCGGGATCGAGGTGGTCAACCCCGGACACGAGTGGGGCTATCACGATTTTCCCGTGCTGCAGCTTGCCGCGGTCTGCGATCTTTGTCTCGCGGTCCGGTCGCGGCATCCGATTCCGGACAGAAATATCGTGGGACACAGCGACGTCGCCCCCGACCGCAAACAAGACCCTGGCGAGAAATTCGAATGGAACGCACTGGCGGAGAATGGGGTCGGGCTCTGGCCGTCCGATGTCCCCGATCTCGGGACAGGTGACGCCGTCCGCGATGCGACCGGTCTCCGCCCGGTTCGCGCAACCCTGGCCGACATCGGTTACCGCGTCGCCCCGGAAGGCGCGCTCGATCCGGCGCTTGCTGCCGTTCTTCGCGCTTTTCAGCGCCACTGGCGCCCGGAGGCGATCACCGGCCAGGCCGATGCCGGCACGCTGGCCAGGCTTCTTGGCGTCGCCGCCCTATGCGGTAATTCTCACCGCGAATAGCCTCACTGGCATGATCGCGTTCGCCGAGCTGCTGGAGCGGCTGGTCTTCACGCCGTCGCGCAATGCCAAGATCGCACTCTTGCGCCGCTATTTCGAGACGGAGCCGGATCCCGACCGCGGCATCGGCCTCGCCGCGATTGCCGGGGAGCTGGCGTTTACCACGGCAAAGCCTGGGCTGATCCGGGATCTGGCGGCGGCGCGGACAGATCCGGTGCTGTTCGGCTGGTCGTACGACTACGTGGGCGATCTTGCGGAGACCGTTGCCCTGATGTGGCCGGCCTCGCCGAACGGCGCCGACCCGCCCCGGCTTTCGGAGGTCGTGGAAGCGCTGGAAACGGCACCCAAGCCCGCGCTGCCGCAAATCGTTGCCGGCTGGCTGGACGCGTCGGATGCGTCGGTGCGCTTCGCGCTGCTGAAGCTGATCACCGGCGCGCTGCGCGTGGGTGCCTCCGGCAGGCTGGCGAAGATTGCGCTGGCGGAGATCGGCGGCGTGGATGCGGACGAAGTGGAGGAGGTGTGGCACGGCTTGGCGCCGCCCTACCTTGCCTTGTTCGCCTGGCTGGAAGGGCGCGGCGAGCGGCCCGATCCGGCGGAGGCGCCAGTGTTCCGCCCGCCGATGCTGGCGCAGGCGCTGGAAGACACCGACCTGGCGAACCTGGAGACGGGCGCATTCCGGGCCGAATGGAAATGGGATGGCATCCGGGTGCAGCTCGTCTCCACCAAAGGCGGCCGGCGGCTCTATTCGCGCGGAGCGGAGGATATCTCGGCGGCGTTCCCGGAGGTCGTCGAGGCGATGGATTTCCACGCGGTGCTGGATGGCGAGCTGCTGGTGATCCGTGACGGCAAGGTGGCCCCGTTCGCCGACTTGCAGCAGCGGCTGAATCGCAAGCAGGTAACGGCGAAGATGATGCAGGCGTACCCGGTGGGCGTACGGCTGTACGACATGCTGTTCGACGGCGAGGAGGATGTCCGGCCACTGCCCTTCGACCATCGCAGGGCTCGGCTGGAGCAATGGTTCGCCCGCGTCCGTCCCGCGCGCATGGATCTATCGGCGCTGATCGCGTTCGCCTCGATCGAGGAGCTGGGAGCGTTGCGGCTGGGTGCGCGGGCGGCATCGATGGAAGGGATCATGCTGAAGCGCGCCGACAGTCCTTATGTGCCCGGCCGGCCGAAAGGGTTGTGGTGGAAATGGAAGCGCGATCCGCACACGGTGGATGCGGTACTGATGTACGCGCAGCGCGGGCACGGCAAGCGCAGCAGCTATTATTCCGATTACACGTTCGGGCTGTGGAAGGACGAAGAGCTGGTACCTGTCGGCAAGGCCTATTTCGGCTTCACGGACGAGGAGTTGGGGTTCCTGGACCGTTGGATACGCAACCATACGGTGGCAAGGTTCGGGCCGGTGCGGGAGGTGGAGAAGGCGCTGGTGCTGGAGGTAGCGTTCGATGCGGCGCAGCTTTCTACGCGGCATAAATCCGGGGTGGCGATGCGCTTTCCACACATCGCGCGGATCCGCACCGACAAGCCAGCCGCCGAGGCAGACCGGCTGGAACATCTGATGGCGCTGGTGGAGGACCGAGCTACCGCCCCAGGCTGATCCACCCTTGAGACTCATTCCAGCGGCAGCCCGACGTAGTTTTCCGCGAGCACGGTGGAGGCGGCGGTGGACATCGTGACGTAGTCCTGCTCTGCCATCTGCACGCGGCGGTCGAATGCGCCTTGATCGGGGAACCGGTGCAGCATCGTGGTCATCCACCAGGAGAAGCGCTGCACCTTCCAGACACGCGACAAACAGGTGGCGGAGTAGGCGTCCAGCAGATCGGTGCGGCGGTCGGTGAAATAGGCCGACACTGCGCTGGTCAGCACCGCGACGTCGGCGACGGCCAGATTGAGGCCTTTGGCGCCGGTCGGGGGCACGATGTGGGCCGCGTCGCCAACCAGGAACAGCCTGCCGAACTGCATCGGCTCGACCACGAAGCTGCGCATCGGTGTGACGCCCTTCTGAATGATCGGGCCATGGTTCAGGGTGAAGCCATCCAGTGCGGTACGGGTGCGCAGCTCGTGCCAGATCCGGTCGTCGGACCAGTCCGCGATATACTCGTCAGGCGCGCATTGCAGGTACAGCCGGCTCACCGTCGGCGACCGCATCGTTAGCAGAGCAAAACCCCGCTCATGGCTGGCGTACACCAGTTCGTCGCAGGATGGCGCGGCCTCGGCGAGAATGCCGAGCCAGCCGAACGGGTACTCGCGTTCAAACAGGGTTGCGTCGCCGGCCCGCACCGAGGGCCGGCAAACCCCGTGAAATCCATCGCAGCCGGCGATGAACTTGCAGGCCAGCGAATGATCCTGTCCGCCGCGCCGCCAGGTCACCCGAGGCGATTCACCATCCAGGTCGTGGATGGCGACGGCTTCGGCGTCGAAGACGATCTCTCCACCAGCCGCCAATCGCGCGGCGATCAGGTCCTGCACGATCTTGTGCTGGCTGTAGATCATTACGTGCCGGCCGGTCAGAGCACGGAAATCGACACGATGGTCGCGGCCGGCGAAGCGCAGCCGAATCCCTTCGTGCCGCATCCCCTCGCGGCGCATCCGGCCGCCCACCCCCGCGTTCGCAAGCAACTCCTCGGTGCCTTGTTCAAGCAAGCCCGCGCGAATGCGTTGCTCGACGTACTCGCGGGAACGGGCTTCCAGCACCACGGAGTCGACGCCGTGCAGGTGCAGCAGGTGAGAGAGCAGCAATCCCGCCGGTCCGGCCCCGACGATCGCGACCTGGGTACGCATCCGGCCCTCCCGCATCGAACCTGGCGCAGCATAGCAAATCCGGATGGAAACTCTCACCCGCCGGCTTGGCACCGATCCCCGCCGATGGCAGGATTGTTGCGTCTGGGAAGCGGGAGCAACGACGGATGATCGGTCTGGTGCGCCTTGCGCTGCGCCGGCCATACAGCTCGGCAATCGCCGCGCTGCTGATCATCCTGCTGGGCGCGCTGTCGATCACCCGCATGATCGTCGATATCTTCCCGGTGATCGACATTCCGGTGGTGCTGGTGGCGTGGAACTATCCGGGCCTGAACACCGAGGACATGGAGCGGCGGGTCGTCTTCATCAGCGAGCGGGCTTATTCCACGACGGTGAACGGAATCGCGCGGATCGAATCCCAGTCGATCCCCGGTATCGGCATCCTGAAAGTGTATTTCCAGCCGGGCACCGATATCGGCGGGGCGATCGCGCAGATCACCGCGGTGAACAACACCATCCTGCGCGGCGCCCCGCCCGGCATCCAGCCGCCCAACGTGATCCAGTTCAACGCCTCCAACGTGCCGGTCGTGCAGATGACGCTGGCCAGCAAGCGCCTGAGCGAGCAGCAGATTTTCGACTACGCGCTGAATTTCATCCGCATCCAGCTCTTTACCATCCCCGGCCTGTCCACGCCCGCCCCATTTGGCGGCAAGCAGCGGCAGATCGACGTCGATCTGAACCCCGACCAGTTGGCGGCCCGCGGCTTCACGCCCGAGGATGTGGTCAGCGCGCTGCAGCTTTCCAACGTGATCGTACCGGCCGGAACCGCACGGCTCGGCGGCCGGGAATATAACGTGCAGCTCAATTCCAGCCCGTCGGTGGTGGACCGATTCAATGCGATTCCGCTCGGAGTGTTCAACGGAGTGCCCATCAGCATCGGCGATGTGGCGCACGTGTCCAACAGTTTCGCGGTGCAAAACAACATCGTGCACGTCGATGGCAAGCGTGCCGTCTATCTGGCCATCCTGAAGCACGCCGATGCCTCGACGCTGGCGGTGGTGGATGCAGCCCGGGCCATGCTGCCGCAGATCCGGGCGGCGGCCCCGAACGGGCTGGAGATCAAGCTCGATTTCGACCAGTCGGTGTTCGTGCGCGCCGCAGTGACCAACGTGGTGAAAGAGGCGGTGATTTCGGCCATCCTGGTCTCGTTGATGATCCTGTTGTTCCTGGGAAGCTGGCGGAACACGCTGATCGTCTCCACCTCCATCCCGCTATCGATCTTCGCCGGCATCGTCGGGCTGTTCCTGACCGGCAACTCGATCAACCTGATGACTCTGGGCGGGCTGGCACTGGCGATCGGGCTGCTGGTCGATAACGCGACGGTTACGATCGAGAACATCCATCGCAACCAGAGTCTGGGCAAGCCCCTGACCGTGGCCATCCTGGACGGCACGGGTGAGGTGATCCAGCCGCTGACCGTTGCCACGCTGGCTATCTGCATCGTGTTTTTTCCGGTGGTACTGCTGGTAGGGGCGGCGCGGTTCCTGTTCATTCCACTGGCCACCACGGTCGTGTTCTGCATGCTGGCGTCATACGTGCTGTCGTTCACCGTGGTGCCGGCGTTCGCGCGCAGCTTGCTTGCGGGGCAGACACATACCGAGCCGCGCGGGGTTTTCGCCGCGTTCGACCAGGGCTTTGGCCGGCTGCGGAACGGTTACAGCAAGTCGCTGGCGGGGGCACTGCGGCATCGTCCGTTTATCCTGGGATGCGCTGGCGTGCTGTTGGTGATCAGCCTGGGCGTGGGCGGAATGCTGGGGACCGATTTCTTCCCGTCGGCCGATGTCGGCATCATCAAGCTGCATTATCGGGCGCCACCAGGGACGCGCCTGGAGGACACCGAGCGGCTGACCTTGCAGGTGGAGGATCGGCTGCGGCAGCTTATTCCGCCCGGCGAGCTGGAGACCATCAACGACATGGTGGGATTGCCGCTGTTCTATAACCTGGCGTTCGTGCCGAGCGACAATGTCGGTGGCATGGATGCGGAGATACTGATCCAGCTCAAGGAAGGCCATCACCCGTCGATCGATTACATCCGCAAGATCCGCACCACGCTGCCGGACGAACTCCCCGGCAGCCAGTTCTATTTCCAGACTGCCGATATCGTCAGCCAGGTGCTGAATTTCGGCCTGTCGGCGCCGATCGATGTGCAGATCCAGGACACCAATTTCGATCGTGCCTATGGCATCGCGCAACGGCTGCTGGGGCGGTTACATGCCATTCCCGGCGTGGTGGACGCGCATCTGGTGCAAGTGCTGGACTATCCGGCACTGCAGGTGGACGTGGACCGGTTGCGTGCCGCCAAGCTGGGGATCGCGCAGCGTGACGTCGCCAACAACATGCTGGTCGATCTCGCCTCCAGCTCGCTGGTGGCGCCCAATTTTTTCCTCAATCCGCAGAACGGCGTGAACTACAATGTGGCGGTGATGCTGCCGATCAGCCGTATCCACAGTGTTGCCGACCTGATGGCGATTCCGGTCAGCCGGCCGGACCTGTCCAATGTGTCGCCGGTGTCGTTGCCGGCGGCGCCGGTGATGCGACTCGGCGACATTGCAACCATCATGCCGCGCACCAGCTTCGAATCGATCAGCCATTCCACCGTGCAGCGGGTGGTCGACGTCGCGGCCAATATCGACCGGCGCGACCTGGGGTCGGTGGCGGCGGAAATCCGCCAGGCGATCGCGGCGGAAAGCAAGGGGCTGCCGATAACCACCCATCTGCTGATCCGCGGCCAGAACGAGGTGATGGAGGCGTCGTTCCGGCTGCTCGGCCTCGGCATGGTCCTTTCAGTGGTGCTGGTCTATGCGCTGCTTGTGGTGCTGTTCCAGTCCTGGGTCGATCCGTTCATCATCATGATGGCGGTCCCAGGTGCGCTGATCGGCATGATCTGGATGCTGGCGGTTTCCGGGACCACCATCAACGTGGAATCGCTGATGGGCGCGATCATGTCGATCGGCATCTCTGTGTCGAACTCGATCCTGGTGGTCAGCTTCGCCAACGACCTGCGTGCGCGCACAGGAATGGGGGCGCTGGAGGCGGTGATCGAGGCCGGCGGCACGCGGCTGCGCCCGGTACTGATGACCGCGCTGGCGATGATCATCGGCATGATCCCGATGGCACTGGGGCTGGGTGAGGCGGGCGAGCAGAACGCGCCGCTGGGGCGGGCGGTGATCGGCGGGCTGCTGGCGGCGACGGTGGCGACTTTGTTCATCGTGCCGATATTCTACACGCTGCTGCGGCGCGCCCCGCCGAGCCTGCACACGCTGGATGCACGCTTTGCACAGGAAGCGGGGGAGTCGGGCACGCATGCGTAAGGTGCTGCTGTATCTGGCCGGCCTGGTGGTCGTGCTCGGCGCCGCGTTGGGCGCGTTCCGCATCTGGCAGGGGCAGACCGCGTCACTGGCCGCCACTCGCGTGGCGCTGCGGCTTCAGGC
>DATDIC010000732.1:0-2431 GCA_036521275.1 Acetobacteraceae bacterium | reverse complement strand
TGGCCGAGCATCTGCGCTTCCTCTCCGCCAACTGGCCGGGATTGCTGTCCGTGCAGCCGAACGCCGGCCTGCCGGAGCTGGTCGACGGCCACCCGCACTACCCGCTGGGCCCGGACGAGCTGGCAAGCTGGCTGGAGCGCTTCGTCGCCGAGGACGGAGTGAACCTGATCGGCGGCTGCTGCGGCACCTCCATCGAGCATATCGCCGCACTGGATGCGATGCTGCGGCGGCGTAGCGCCAACGGGACGATACACCGTCCCACGCCGGTGGAACGCAAGCCGGTCTGGGTGCCGGGCGTGGCCTCGCTCTATCAAGCGGTGCCGCTGCGCCAGGAAAACGCGTTCTTCGCCATCGGCGAACGCTGCAACGCCAACGGCTCCCGCCAGTGGCGCGCGATGCAGGAAAAGGGCGACTGGGACGGCTGCGTCGCGATGGGCCGCGAGCAGGCGGGCGAGGGCTCCCACGCGCTGGATGTCTGCACCGCCTTCGTCGGCCGCGACGAAATGGGCGAGATGACGGAGGTGATCCGCCGCTTCACCTCCAGCGTGAACGCGCCGCTGGTGATCGACAGCACCGAGACCCCGGTGATCGAGGCGGCGCTGAAGCTGCATGGCGGCAAGCCGATCATCAACTCCATCAATTTCGAGGATGGCGAAGCGCACGCGCGCGACCGGCTGGTGCTGGCCAAGCGGTTCGGCGCCGCGGTGATCGCGCTGACCATCGACGAGCGCGGCATGGCGAAAACCGCCGAGCAGAAGCTGGAGGTCGCGCGGCGACTGGTTTCGTTCGCCTGCGATCGCCACGGGCTGGCGCAATCCGACCTGCTGATCGACCCGCTGACCTTCACCATCGCCACCGGCAACGAGGACGACCGCAAGCTCGGGGCGTGGACGCTGGAGGGGATCAAGGCGATCCGGGAGGCGTTCCCCGATGTGCAGATCATCCTCGGCCTGTCCAACATCAGTTTCGGGTTGAACCCGGCAGCGCGCGCGGTGCTGAACTCGGTGTTCCTGGACCACGCGGTGCGCGCCGGCATGAGCGGGGCGATCGTGCACGTGTCGAAGATACGGCCGCTGCACCTGATCGCGCCGGAAGAAGTTAAAGTCGCCGAGGACCTGATCTTCGACCGGCGAACCGACGACTACGATCCGTTGCAGCGGCTGCTGGAGATCTTCGCCGACCGCAAGGCGGCGGACGCCACGGTGAAGAAGCGCGCGGAGACGGTCGAGGGCCGCCTGAAGGACCGCATCGTCGATGGCGACCGCAAGGGCCTGACCGACGAGCTGGACGAGGCCCTGAAAACCCTGCCGCCGCTCGACATCATCAACAACGTCCTGCTGGACGGCATGAAGGTGGTGGGCGAACTGTTCGGCGCCGGCAAGATGCAGCTTCCCTTCGTGCTGCAAAGCGCCGAGACGATGAAGGCGGCGGTCGCCTATCTGGAACCGTTCATGGAACGGGTCGAGGGCCAGGAAAAAGGCACCATCGTGCTGGCGACCGTGAAGGGCGACGTGCACGATATCGGCAAGAACCTGGTCGATATCATCCTGACCAATAACGGCTACCGGGTGGTGAACCTGGGCATCAAGGTGCCGCTGCCCGACATGCTGGCGGCGGTGCGTGACAATCGGGCGCATGCCATCGGCATGTCCGGGCTGCTGGTGAAATCCACCGTGGTGATGCGCGAGAACCTGGAAGAGATGTCGCGCCAGGGCCTGGAGATTCCGGTGCTGCTGGGCGGCGCGGCGCTGACCCGTTCCTATGTGGAGGATGATTGCGTCCGTTCCTATGCCAGCGGGCGGGTGGCGTACGCGCGCGATGCGTTCGACGGGCTGCACCTGATGGACAAGGTGACCGGCAACGCGTTCGACGATTACCTGGCCGCGGTGCAGGCCAAGCGCGTGGGCAAGGCGCGCAACACCGCGCGCACGCTGGGCCAGGCGGATGCGCGGGCCTGGCGCCCGGTGGATGTCAGCGCGGTGCAGGCGCGGCGGCGACGTATCACGCGGGATGTGGGGATACCGCGGCCGCCGTTCTGGGGCGCGCGGATGATCGAGGCGGCGCCGAAAGCGATCGTGCCATTCATCAACGAGCGGAGCCTGTACCAATTCCAGTGGGGCTTCCGCAAGCAGGGGCGGACGCTGGAGGATTTCCTCGGCTGGGCCAAGCAGGAATTGCGGCCGGTGATGCGCCGCATGCTGGGCCTGTGCGAAGCGGACGGGATTCTATCGCCGCGTGCCGCCTATGGCTACTGGAAGGCGGCAGGGCAGGGGAACGATCTGATCGTGTTCGATGCGGACGGCGTGACCGAGGTGGCGCGGTTTTCGTTGCCGCGGCAACCGAAGGAGGATGGCGAGTGCATCGCCGATTTCTTCCGCGACGTCGACGATATCGAGCGTGACGTGATCGGGCTGCAGGTGGTCACGGTGGG
>DATDIC010000731.1:0-14836 GCA_036521275.1 Acetobacteraceae bacterium | reverse complement strand
ATGCCCGGCTTGGCGGTCGCGCTCATGCACGACCTCCGGCCATTGGCGTCGGCCAGTTGTGGGTCTCGCCGGCCGCATCACGCGCCCAACGATAGAAAGCGTCATAGAGGGAGAAGCTGGCATCGAGCTGCACGAGATCGTTCTTGTGCATGCGCGACAGACCGAGAGACGCAGCGAGCAGACCGGCCGCTTGTGGCGCGAGCTCAAGATGCGCCGTATCTGCGGCGCGCACGATAACGGCGAGACGGTCGAGGGCAGGGGACTGCAATCCGAATTCCTCGACCATCACATCGAATGTGCAGAGATCGCCACGATGGCTCCAAAATATCTCTCCCTCGATGTCGAAAGGCGTTGCCCGAAACCGGTCCGCCACGTCCATCACCTCAGGCGGAGCGACAAAAAGAAAAACCGCAGATGGATCGATGAAGCGACGGATCAGCCAAGGACAGGCGATGCGATCGATCTTCGGCCGGGTGCGCGTGACCCAGATGGTGCGCCCCTGGTTATCCCGTTCTGGCACATGGTCCGGCCGGACCAGCAGAACTTTGCCTTCCACCCAGGCCTCGAACCCCCCTTCCAGGTATTCGGCGTGCGCGCCTGCGTGGCGTAGCCACGCCGCGGCGCCCTGGCTCAGTTTCTGTCCGCGCTGGCAGACCACCACGACGGATCGGCCGGCATATTCCCCGGCCCAGGATGAAACGGTGCGATGATCGCGCCGCATGCTCGCCGGCAGCATGCGGGGATCAGAGGCGTGATCATTGTCGATGCGAACATCGACAAGCACAGGCCCGTCGGGCGTTCCAACGAGCCGGATAAGCTGAGTGACAGTGATGGCGTCGGGCGTGGCCATGGGCGTCCCTTCCTCATTTAGAGGCGGAGACGCGATACTTCGGCCAAAGCCTCACGGGGCGATCGCGGTCAACCCCTTACCCCAAGAAGATAAAACGCTGCGCCAAAAGTCAAGGCTGCGGGTGCCAATGGCTGAACCCGGTTCCCCCCCGGCGCCCACCGCGACCCCTGGGGCCGCACGAGTGGGGGCGTCATCAAGTGGCTTAGCTGCCGAACGGCAGCCTGTCCTTGAACATGACGAGGGATGCCGAGGCCTATCAGCGCCGCGATATTCGGGCGAAACGACGGGCACCCCATCGGGTCCAGAAGCCGTTCCGCCCTGGCATGGCCTGCCAGTGGCCAGCTAGATAGACCTCGGCGTGCCACCACGGCCTCATGCTGCTCTCCGAGTGGCCTTGCGAGCGTCCGCATTGGCCAACGTGTCCATCTCATCCTGGTAGCCGCTGGGCCGCTGCCGGACGCGATGGCGTCGCGTATGGTCAGGATGTTATTGCGCTTCCACTCGACAAGGGGAACGTCGTCGGCAATGTCCCACATAGCGGTGTATCGGGCATAGTGGTCCTTCGTTCGCGGCTTCAGCGCCTTCCACTGCGGGCTGGCGCGGTAAGCCGCTATGAGTGCCACGATGGAGTCGGGCCGCGCTGGCGTGCGCTTGGCGCCGCTCCGCGCGTAGCGGTATTCCTTGATCGATCCGTCAGCCATCTTGCGCTTGACGGTGTATTCCGCCCCGGCCCTACGTGCCACCGTTACCCCTCCGAAGAATTGCCCTCTGATAGCACGGGACGGCGGACTGACCCGCCGTTCGGCCTTCTTTTCACAAATCTCAGCTTGCGATAGCAACGACGGTCGCGCTAGTTGTCCGAACGTGCCGAGCTATCGATTCTGCCCCCACCCAGCGATCAGACTGAAGAGCAAGCGCGCTTCGAGTGCATGCGACTGGTGCGGGCTGGCGTTATCTCCGACGCGGAACTGCTACGGCTGCGCGAACAGCCGCTGTCGTGGTGCGCTGTCCTCGATCGGATGCACGAACGGCGCACGGATGAGGCGGTGAGGGAGCTAGAGCTACTCGCGCGACATCACACCTTCACCTGACACCCGCGGTCGGCGGACCAATGCCCATGCCACGACCGCTGCGCCTCGCGCTTACGATCGTGCTGGCGCCGATCTGGTTGCCCTTCTATCTGATGGTAATGGGCCTCGGGATTATGTTGGGGCAGCCTATGATCTGGCCCAGCGTGCTAGTGCACTTGAAATACCGCACACCACACGATCCACCACTCCAATTACGTAAGATCGCACCCGGTTGACCTGGCGCCAAAAGAAAAGCCCCGCGAGCCTTAGGGGGACCAGCGGGGCGAGTTTCGTGCTGTGATCACCGCCCGCGGCACGCAACCCACGCGGCATCCCGACGATAGCGGGTTCGCGACCACCCAGGCAATCGGCGTTCGACGCGCGTGAGCACAGACCCTCAACGCCACAACTTTTTGACTTGATCAAACTGTCAACTTGGAGAGCGCCCGAATCCCGGTAAGACCGTCGGCATGGATCGCATGGACCTGCTGCTGCTCGGGATCATCGTTGTTTGGCCGTTCTGACGATCGTAGCGCTATTTGCGGGCCGGATGGGGCCGGATGCCCTTTTAGCAGCCGTGCTGCAAGCCAAGAAAAGCCCCGCGACGGCCGGGCTAGTTGGGAGAATATGTCAAATGCGCCGGAAACACGCGGCGGCAGCACCATAGCGCTGGCCATGGCCGGTGTCAGGGCAGCGGCGCTGCCATGAACTCCTCACCGTCAAGGTTGGACCGAAACCTGTGCTCAGCGTCCCATGCTACCCAGAGCGTCCCAAGACCGCAGAGCACGCCAACTTCTCATTGCGAATGTCAAAATGGTGCAACCGAGCGGTTGGCGTTCTCCGATGAGGTGAGAAAGCTTCTTCCAATTCGCGTTATCGTTCCGCTCTTTCTATGAAACGTGATTCAAACGCCGGAAACTCGATATGCCCGGTGCCCGTTGAACAGACGCGAGCGTGCTGCCCTGACCGCTCGCACCCGCGGGGAGCCTCGGCCACAAGTGGTCGGGGCTCCTTCTTGCGCGGTCACGTTGCGGCGCAAATGAAGGCCGCAGGAAAAAGCCGCCCCAGCGGACCGGGGCGGCGAGTTTCCGTTGGAAAGAGGTCGAGGGACTAGACTGGACCCGATCTGGTTTCGTGGCCGTTTCATCCGCGGCCTGATGCGGGTGTTCAACATAGGCCCCGTCACCAGCCACGCGGCCCCTGCCCGCACGTGCGCCAACCCCGCCGCGCCGGCGGCGGGTGCCGTTGCTGGAACGGAGGCGCGGGAGTGAGGCTGTTCCGAAACCAAAACCCAGAGCTTGTGATTTGACAGACCGCAATATCGAGCACGACGGTCTGTTACATAAAAACAAGCTCAGGGAGATACTGGCCAATGTCGGAAACGGGGCGACAGATCGGGTATATGAACGCACACCATCAGCGAATCATCGCGCGTGCCACCATCCGGGGTGAGCCGGCCATGCGCTTCGTGATGTGGTGTGCCCGGTGCGGCCACCACTACGTGACGGATGAGGGCCAAGTCGTCCGACGACGGTGTCCGAACCACGATAACGGATCGCCGGCGATTGCGTCAGACAGCCGCCGCGTGGAATGGGTGACCTGACGCGCGCCTTCGCGCCACAGCCAGCAATGAACGTCTTGGCCTGGTGATCATCGACGAGGAGCGGCGTTTCGGCGAAGCGCACAAACTTGCGCTGCGCGAAAAGCGTGCGGGCCTGCACACGCTGATCATGACCGCTACCCGTTGCCGCGCACGCTGCAGGGTGCATTGGTCGGGGTGCTTGACGTCAGCCTGCTGGCTCAGCCGCCCGCTGCGCGGCTGCCGGTCCACAGCATCGTGGTTCCCTTCGATCCATTGGTCGTGCGCACGGCGCTAATGCGCGAGGCGCGACGCGGCGGCCAGAGCTTCGTCGTGTGCCCTCGCATCCAGGACCTGGCTCCGATGCGCGCTAGGCTGGTAGACATTGTGCCCGAACTGTCAATCGCGGTCGCACATGGGCGGCTGCGGGGCGAGGAACTGGATCGGTTGGTGCTCGGCTTCGGCTCCGGCGAGGGAGACGTGTTGTTGACGACGAATATCATCGAAACCGGCCTGGACATCGCCAATGCAAACACGATGCTGATCTGGCGGGCCGAACGCTTCGGTCTCGCGCAACTGCACCAGCTTCGCGGCCGCATCGGACGTGGCCGGGTGCGCGCCAGCGCCATCCTGATGACGGATGGCGACCCTTCGGCGACCGCTTTGCGACGGCTGGACGCGGCTGCATCTTTGGGTGGGCTAGGATCGGGGTTCGACATCAGCCTGACGGATCTCGACCAGCGCGGCGCTGGCGACCTGCTGGGCGAAGAGCAGGCTGGGCACTTGCGGTTGATCGGCACAGAGCTCTATCGGCATCGGCTGACGCGAGCGCTGGCACGGGAACGGGGCGAGCCCGTCGCGGATGATGTCACCCCGGCCATTGTCGTGGGCGCCGAGGCCATGGTGCCCCGCGAGTTCATTCCTGAACCCAATGTGAGGCTGGAAATCTATCGCCGCCTTGCCCGCGTGAGGAGCATCGCTGCGCTGGAAGAGCTCTCGGAGGAGCTGGCAGACCGGTTTGGTGTTTTGCCCGCGCCGCTACTGGGGCTGCTCGGCATGACGCGGCTCCGCGTTCTGTGCGAGCTACATGGCATTGCCGCGATTTACGCAGGCCCGCGGGGAGTCGCACTTACGGAATGCGATGGCACGCGCAGCGTGCTTGACCTCTCGCCAAGCGCCGTTGGCGATTGTCTGCAGCAGGTTCTGCAAGCTACCGGTACGGCGAGCACAGACGGATAGCGTAGTAACCTCCAGCGGCTGCGATCAGTAACGTGGCCATGCTCGCTGAACCCAGCAACGATACGAAGAACTCTTGCTCGCTCATCACGGCAGCACTTTGGCCTTGCCGCGCAGGCTCATCCCGGGCGGCGAAACTGCCATGGACTCCGCCGACGGTGATCGCGACAGCCGGCGTTCACTTGTGCGAGCGCTGCATCCAGTGCGGAACTGTTTGAAGCTGTCAAGCAGGCGGATAACAAAAAAGAGTGCCGTTGTAGAGCGGCGCAAAACGGCTGATGTGTCGCCTCATTGCGGCATCCGATGGCGCCGCCGAGTGTCCCACCACGGTGGACGAACTGCTCAGCGATATCGGCCTGTAGGCGCTCGCGGCTAGGCTTAGGCTTGGCTGGCGCACCACCTCAACGAGGAATCAAACAATGACGGCGCCTGGCTCCCATCAGGTCGCATAAAGAGTGCCCGGGCGCGTTCGGGGCGCGCCGGGTATAAGTTTATGAGGAAACCGGCAGCTAATTTGCCGGTAGGTGTTTCATGCCTGCTTTCCCGCGTTCGCGCTACAGCAAGAATGACGATTTTCTGCGCCCTCGCGTTCCCTTGAATGCAAGGGACACGATCCCAGAAGCCGCGCGCTCGGTCTGTACGAAAACATGCTTTGGTGTGTACCCAACCGCTCCGCCCGTATTTGATCGAGGCGCTTCGAGCAGGAGGCGCGTTTGGTGAGAACGGGCGCCGAAATAGTCTGTACGAGGACTCTGGCGGTACCGCGCAAGCAGTCGCTGGCCAGCGGCAGATGAGCTGGAAGCCGCGCGCCCGCCTCCCCAATCAGTCGCGTACGGCGCCGCGAGGACGCGGACCAGCCCTTGAACGGGCCACAGCCTCTGGACGCTGAGCAGGTCCAGCAGTCTCGGGCTCTGTTTTGTCAGTAATCAAATAGTGGCCTCATCCTGGTCAAATTTTTACTAGTGGACACAAAGCACGGCCAGTTGACTGGGCTTCTTCCGGCGCTCCGGTCTAACTCCGCAGGTATCCGGAGAGGTCCGGGCCGCCTTGTGGCTGCTGGAGCGGACAATGAGAAAAGGACGGGCAGCGTGCGTGCCCTTCATTATGCTAGCAACGATGATGCTCAATCCGCACATTCCGGCAAACGCTGCTGGCACTAGCTGTCCGGTAAGCTATGAGAATCTGCTTAAGGCGTTGCAGTCGAGCGTGAAGCCGACCGGCGGCCCGAGCAATGGCGGGCTTGACAACAATGAGTGGGCTGCGGTCGCGGCACGCGACGGCACGATCTGCGCGATGGCCTATAGCGGACAGGCCATCGGCGACCAGTGGCAGGCCAGCCGCGGCATCGCCGCCGAAAAGGCGTTCACCGCCAACGGCATGAGCCTCAGCAGCATCGCCCTCTCCACCGCCAACCTGTACTCGCAGGCTCAGCCAGGCGGCTATCTATATGGCGGCAACACCAGCAATCCGGTGAAGCCGGGACTGCTATACGCAGGCGATGCCGCAAGCTACGGCACCAAATCCGATCCCCTGGTAGGCAATGTACTCGGCGGCGTCATCGTTTTCGGCGGCGGGTTGGCGCTGTACGACAATACAAGCATTGTCGGCGGGCTGGGTGCCAGCGGCGACACATCTTGCGCGGACCACAACATCGCGTGGCGTATCCGGCAGACGCTCGGGCTCGACAAGGTTCCTGCCGGTCCGATGAAGCAGAAGAACGACGCCATCATCTACGACATTGGCCCGGACGGAAAGAGTCCATCGGGCTTCGGCCACCCGACATGCGGTGGCACAGAGCCGGACATTGCCCGTCAGATCGGCGCCGGCAGCGGCAACGGGAAGTAAGCGATGCAGCCATCAGCAAGCCATGACCGGAACCCACCGCGATGACGTTGCGTAATAGCAATGCTATGTCTGGCATAGTGCTAGGAGTGCTTGCGGTGCTGGTTGTTCCGCCACCAGTTGCGCTGTCGGCCGACGACCTAAATGCCATGTCGCACGATGATAAGAGTTGGGTAATGGCCCCGAAGGACTATGCCAACACCCGCTACAGTGGGCTGGACCAGATCAAGGTCGAAAATGTCGGCAAGCTGCAGCTGGTATGGTCGTTCTCGGTCGGCGCCGATCGCGGCCAGGAAGCGGCTCCGCTGATCGTTAACAATACCATGTTCGTGGTTGGCCCGTATTTCGGCGTACACCCCAACCAGGTGTTCGCATTGGATGCCACGACCGGCGCGCTGAAGTGGTCATATGCTCCGAAACCGAATTGGGCGGCAGCCGGTGTGGCGTGCTGCGATGTGGTTACGCGCGGCCTCGCCTATGACAACGGCAAGGTGTTCCTCGCTACGCTGGATGATTACCTCGTGGCCATCAACACCGAAGACGGCCAGGAGCTGTGGCACACCAAGCTCGGCGATATCAACACCGGCGAGACCGTGACGATGGCGCCACTCGTGGTGAAAGGCAAAGTGCTCATCGGCAACAGCGGCGGAGAGCTCGGGGTGCGCGGCTGGGTCACCGCGGTGGATGAAGACTCCGGCAAGATCTCATGGCGCGCCTATGCCACCGGCCCTGACAAGGACGTACTGATTGGTCAGGACTTCAAGCCGTTCTACCAGGACCAGCAAGGCAAAGATCTCGGCGTCACCAGCTGGCCGCCGGATAAATGGAAAATCGGCGGCGGCACCATGTGGGGATGGATCCAGTATGATCCTGACGCGAACCTAATCTACTATGGCACCGGAAATCCCGCGCCATGGAACAGCAACCAGCGCCCCGGCGACAATTTGTGGACCACCGCCGAATTCGCCCGCAATCCCGATACCGGCAGGGCAAAGTGGGCGTACCAGTACACGCCGCACGATGAGTTCGACTATGATGAAATCAACGAAAGCGTGCTGCTGACGCTGCCGATCGATGGCAAGGACCGCAAAATCCTGATCCATGTCGGCCGCAACGGCTACATGTATGTCATCGACCGGATGAGCGGTGAAGTCCTGTCCGCGACGCCCTACGACACGATCAATGCGACTAGAGGTATCGACCTGAAGACCGGTCGTCCAATCAAGAATGAAGAGAAAACACCGTCGATCGGTCGGAATGTCACCGATGTCTGCCCGAACGCCGACGGCGCAAAAGACTGGCAGCCATCGGCATGGTCGCCGCGCACGCACCTGCTATATGTACCGCATCAGCATCTATGCATGAACTGGAAAACCGCGGAGGTTGGCTATATTGCCGGCACGCCCTACGTGGGTGCGACGGTGGACATGTTTGCCGGGCCTGGTGGGTACCGCGGCGAATTTATGGCTTGGGATCCGGTGCAGAAGGAAAAGGTCTGGGAAATACATGAGAACTTCCCAGTGTGGAGCGGGGCTCTCGTCACCGGCGGCGATGTAGCGTTCTACGGAACCATGGACCGCTTCTTCAAAGCGGTGAATGCCAAGAATGGCAACTTGCTGTGGCAGATGCGGACACCATCCGGAATCATCGCCCAACCGGTCTCCTACCAGGGCAGCGATGGCCGGCAATACATCGCAATCCTATCGGGGGTTGGCGGCTGGCCCGGGGTCGTTGCCAATGCCGAAGTCGATCCACGCGTGCGCAACGCCGCGTTGGGCTTCTCTGGCGCGATGCAGGATTTGCCCGCCTATACCACAGGCGGCAGCACGCTTATGGTCTTTGCTCTGCCGCTGCCCGAGAAGCCAGCGACGCCACCGGCGGCGCGTCCCGGCGGAACACCCTAGCAGGAGGTGCTGCCATGCCTCCGCTGGCCACTCGGCTCGCCCGCCTGCCACTCGCCGTAGCCTGCCTCATGGGTCTGGTCGGCGCTGCGGGCGCTACGCGTGCGGCGGAGTCAAAGGAGCAATTTCGGGTATGCGCCGACCCGAACAATCTGCCATTCTCGAATGAGAAGCGGCAGGGCTTCGAGAACAAGCTCGCCCAGTTGATTGCCGACCAGCTACACGAAACGGTGACGTACAGCTGGTGGGCGCAGCGCCGCGGCAATGTTCGGAAGACTCTCAAGGCGCATCTGTGCGACGTGATCATGGGCGTCCCGACGCAGCTCGACATGCTGGGGACGACGCGTCCGTACTACCGCTCCACCTACGTATTCGTCTCACGTCTCGATCGGCACATCGATATTCGATCGATCAGCGACCCACGGCTGCAGCGACTGCTGATCGGCGTGCAGTTGATCGGTGACGATGGCTTCAACACGCCGCCTGCGCACGCGCTGGGACAGCAGGGCATTGTCAACAATGTCGTCGGGTTCCCCATCTACGGCGACTACCGCCGCCCCAGTCCTGCGGCGCGAATCATCGCGGCGGTGCAGGACGGCCAGATCGATGTCGCGGCGGCCTGGGGACCGCTGGCCGGCTACTTCGCCAAGCATGCGCCGGTGCCGTTGCGGGTGGAGCCAATCACCGACACCGCACGATTCGCGCCACTGCGATTTCAGTTCGACATCTCCGTGGGCGTGCGCAAGGACGATCGTGGGTTGAGGTCCACGTTGGACGTGATCATCGCGCAGCACCAGCCGGAAATCGATGCGTTGCTAAGAAGCTACGGCGTGCCGCTGGAGAGCACCGGGCTAGGCGGTATCCAGCCGGCGTCCACATCGGCCACGGAGAGGTAGCGGAGAAGCCCATGCAGCGTTGCTTCCGCGTCGTCCCCTTCCTCGCCGTCGCCTTGGCGGCAACCGCGACAAGTGTCGGCGCCAAGCTGTGGTCCGCCGCGGCGCAAACCAACGCGCCAAGCCCGAGCAGCGAGTTAGCCCCGCCACAACCACCTGACAAGCTCGCCGCTCCCGTGCCGTTTATGAGTCCGACCCACAGCATGGGCAAGCGGGCGCAGGAAGAAAACTCGTTAGATCAGTACAGTGCAGCTCAGGCGGACAGATTGCTGAAGGTGCCGGTGTCCGGACTCCACCCTGGCGGCGTTAAAATCAGCCCCGACATGCCGAACCCGGTCGCGAACGATCCGGACGCGGCGAACCGCGGCATGCGTTATTTTATCAACCTCAACTGCGTCGGCTGTCACGCGCCGAATGGCGGCGGCGGCATGGGTCCGTCATTGAGCGATCGCGTGTTCATTTACGGCGACAAGCCCGAGCAAATCTATTTGTCGATCTTGCAGGGTAGGCCACACGGCATGCCGGCCTGGGGTGGGAGTCTACCGGACAGCGTGGTGTGGGACCTGGTCGCCTACATCGAGAACATCAGCCGCGCGCCCGATCAGGGATGGGGCCGCACGGTATCGCCGACATCGCCGAAGATCGAGCAGGTGCCGGCTGAATATCAGCTCAGCACGCGGCCCTGGGAGCACACGCAGCCGTTCGGCTACGGCCAGAATCCCGAAGGCCAGAAGCAGTAGCATCGGCAACGCGAAGATGAGCGGAGTCCGCAGCAGCAACAGGTGCATAATCGAGCTTCCCCGCGGCCTGCGGCGCGCCGCCGCTTTGTTGCTGATCGCTGGCATGCCGGTCGCGGCGGAGGCCGACGCGCCACTGAACTACCTCACCGGGGCGGGCACCAAGAACTACCCGGTTGTCGCATTAATCTGGGGACTGATCAGCATCTCGCTCCTGGTCGTCGTCATCGTCACGGTGCTGCTGCTGATCGGGCTGTTTCGCCACCGGTCAGAGCCGACACCCCGTGATCCGAAGTTGGTACCGCCGCGCCGTCCGGAACAGGGATTGCAGTGGATCTATGTGGGCTCAGCCGTCAGCGCCGTCGCCTTATTCGGCGCCGCACTTTGGACTTTCGCAGTGCTGGCTGATGTGGTCACGCCGGACAGGCGCGCTCCCTTCACGGTTGAAGTTACTGGGCATCAGTGGTGGTGGGGGGTTCGCTACCAGGACAAAGTCGTGTCCCGCAGCTTCGAAACGGCGAATGAGATCCATATTCCCACTGGCCAGCCGGTTCGCGTGACATTGTGGAGCGAGGATGTCATCCATTCCTTCTGGGTACCGGCGCTGTCCGGCAAGACCGATACCATTCCCGGCCAGCACAACGAAACTTGGCTGGAGGCGGACAAACCTGGCGTGTATCGCGGCCAGTGCACCGAATACTGCGGTCAGCAGCACGCCCACATGGGCTTCACCGTGGTGGCGCAATCGCCCGCCGATTTTCAGGCTTGGTGGGAAGCGCAGCTGCAGCCGTCCCCACCGCCACATTCGCAGCCAGTGGCGCAAGGGCAGAACGAGTTCATCGCACACTGTGGCATCTGCCACACCGTGCGCGGCACACCGGCCGGGGGCAGCATCGGCCCTGACCTGAGCCATCTAATGAGCCGCGGCGCGCTCGCGGCCGATACGATGCCGAATACGCCGGGCTACCTGTCCGGCTGGATCTCTGATCCGCAGGCAATGAAACCCGGCAACCTGATGCCCACGCTGACGCTGTCGGCGCAGGAACTGACGGATATCCGTTCCTTCCTGGCAACCTTGCAGTGAGGAGGTGACTTTGGCAGTCGCCGAATTCGAACGCATTCCCGAGGTTGCCGGCCCCAGCCCAAATCTGGAAGAAAAACTACACTCGATGTGGGTATCGGAGCCGGGACTGAAGGGCTGGCTTACGACGGTCGATCACAAAGAGATCGGCATCATGTACTTGGTAACGGCCTTCGCCTTCCTGACCGCGGGCGGCATCGAAGCCCTGCTTATGCGGCTGCAGCTCATCGGGCCAGACCGGCATCTGCTGACGCCGGAGCAATACAACCAATTGTTCTCGATGCACGGCAACACGATGATTTTTTGGTATGCGCTGCCGGTGCTTTCCGGGTTTAGCAATTATCTTTGGCCGTTGTTGCTCGGTGCGCGCGACATGGCGTTCCCGCGGGTGAACGCGTTCTCCTACTGGGTGTTCCTGTTCTCCGGCCTGTTCATCTACAGCAGTTTCCTAGTCGGGGCCTCGCCGAACGACGGCTGGTTCAACTATCCGCCCTATGCGTCGCGGGAATATAACGGCGGCATCAACATAGATTTCTACCTGCTGGGGCAGCTGTTCTTCGGCATCTCCACCACAGCGGGCGCGGTGAACTTCGTGGTAACCACGCTGCGCACGCGTTGCCCCGGCATGTCGATCAACCGCTTCCCCATCGTGATCTGGGGCACACTGACCGCGAACGCCGCCAATCTGTTCTCCGTCCCGGTACTGAGCGTGGCATGCCTGCTGCTGTGGTTTGATCGGCAGTTCGGGACGCACTTCTTCAATGCGCAGGAAGGCGGGCAACCGCTACTGTGGCAGCACCTGTTCTGGATGTTCGGTCATCCGTGGGTGTACACGATCGTGTTGCCCGCGATGGGTATCGTGTCGGACGGCATCCCGATATTCTGCCGTCGGCCGTTGGTAGGCTACACTGCCGTCGCGTTGTCCACCGTGGTGACGATGTTCATCGGCTTCGGCGTGTGGGTGCACCACATGTTCGCCACGGGGCTGCCGGTTTTAGGATTGGCATTTTTCGGCGCTTCATCGATTCTCATTTCGCTCCCAAGCGGCGTTCAGGTGTTTTCATGGCTGGCGACGATCTGGACCGGGCGCCCAGTGTTCAAAACACCATTTCTGTTCTTCGCTGGATTTGTAGTGCTGTTCGTCATCGGCGGCGTCTCCGGGTTCGCCACGGGCTCGGTCCCCGCGGACTGGCAGTTCACCGACACGTATTGGGTGGTGGCGCATATCCACTACGTGCTGATCGGCATCAACCTGTTCCCGGTGGTCGGAGCGGTCTACCTGTGGTTCCCGAAGATGACCGGAAGGATGCTGAACGAGCGCCTGGGCCGCTGGAACTTCTGGACAATGTTCATCGGATTCAATCTCGGCTTTTTCCCGATGCACATCACAGGTCTGCTTGGAATGCCGCGGCGGGTCTACACCTACCAGGACGGCATGGGCTGGGACTGGCTCAACCTGATCACCACCGTCGGCTCCTTCGTTCTAGCGATCGGCATCCTGTTGCTTTTCGTCAATGTGCTCGTCAGTCGCAAGCGCGGCGCAATCGCCGGACCCAACCCCTGGGACGCACCGACGCTAGAGTGGTCTACGCCGTCACCGCCGCCGCCCTACAATTTCGCGGTAATCCCCTCGGTCGCCAGTCGCCATCCGCTATGGGATGAACGGCTGCAAGAAGCCGACGGCAAGACCCTGCTGGATCGCGGCGCGGTGCTCGACCACGGTCACGAAACGTTTGGTGTCACGCCGATGGACGGCGTCCCCGATGTCATTCTGAAAATGCCCGAGGACACCTACGTTCCAGTCGCCACCGCCTTCGCGATAGCAGTGTTCTTCGCCGGATTGCTGGTGCATCTGTGGGTGCTGGCCGGCGCGGGTCTTTCGTTGATGCTGCTGGCGCTGCTGTGGTGGATGTGGCCGAGTGGCGACGCGGGACAGACCGAGGATCCCGCCCATGTCTGACGTGATGCGCACGCCGGCGCTGGCGTCCGGCAGCATCGGGGTTCGCGCCTCCGGCTGGTGGGGCGCGATTTTCTTCGTGATGTCGGAGGCGTCTATCTTCGCCTACCTGTTCTTCGCGTATTTCTATTACGCCGTGCATAACGAATATCGGCCCTGGCCGCCCTACGGGCCGCCCAGCCTGACCTTCCCGATACCGGAGACGGTGCTGATCTTCGTTGCGGCCGCCGCAATGTTGTTCGCCGATCGGCGTGCCAGCATCGCTGTCGCACTGCCGTCGGTTCTGGCGCAACTTGTCGCCGTGTTGTGCGGCGCGGGTTTTATAGTGCTTGGATTGGTGGATTGGGCTGACAAACCGTTCACCCTGTCCTCCACCGCTTACGCGTCGATCTACTATGTGATCACCGGCATCCACCTAACTCACGTTGTGGTGGGAGTGCTGATGGGCGCGGCCGTGACGGTATGGTCGGCGCTGGGCTATTTTGGGCCGGTACGGCACGTGCACGTCACGATCACGGCGATCTACTGGTACTTTCTGGCGGCGAGCTGGGCGGCACTGTTCTTCGCTCTGTATGTCACGCCGTACCTGGGCAACGGGTGATCGCAATGCCGAGCGGCCTCATTCCCTACAGTCTAGCCCGCAATCCCGCACAGCACGCGGACCGCGTCAGTACCTGGATGCTGCTGTATGGGGCGATCGGCAGCGGCATTATCTGGGCTGGGCACCTGATGCTGAACTTCGCGCTCGTTGTGCACGCCTGCTATCCTGGGCGCATTCCGCTGGAGCGAGCGGATTCGGGCGCCGGCTGGGCCTGGCCGCTGATCCTGGGACTGGACTTTGTCACGCTGCTGCTGATCGCCAGCGTATTTCTGGTGGCCTGGCGCACGTGGCAGCGGACCGGCAATGAATCCGAAGGGCACCACTATCACCTGATGGAGAAGGGCGAGGGTCGCACTCGATTCCTTGGCATCGTCGGCATGGCATTCTCGGTGATGTTCTTTCTCATCACCATCACCGACACGATCACCCTTGCAATGGTCCCGATATGCGCCTGGTGACGTCGGACTGGAGCTTCGAGCCATGGGTCGTGGCCAGCTTGGCCGTCGCCGTGGTTTGGTACTGCATCGGCTTGCATCGCATCCGACGACGAGTCGGCTCCGGACGTATCGCCCGTATCGATGCGGTTGCCGCGTTTGCCGCCGGAATCGGCGTGCTGGTGATTGCCCTGCTATCGCCGGTCGACAGCATCGGAGAGCAATTGTTCTCGGTGCACATGGTGCAGCATCTGCTGCTGATGATGGTGGCCGCGCCGCTACTGGCATGGAGCCGTCCGACCCTGGTGTTTGTCTGGGCCTTCCCACTGCGCGGCCGCAAGGGCGTCGGGCGCGCCTGGACTGGCGCGGGGCTGCGCGGTGCAATGCGCGGGATCATGCACCCTTTGCCGGTATGGCTGCTGTTCACAGGCAGTTTCATATTCTGGCACTTCCCGCGGCCGTATGGCTGGGCGCTGGCGAATGAATGGGTGCACGCCGCCGAACACCTGAGTTTCTTCGTCACCGCCTTGATGTTCTGGACGATCGTATTCGAGCCGGCAACGAGTCGACGCCTTTCCTACGGCGCAACGTTGGTGTTTGTCAGCACCAACGCCATTCTAAGCGGGCTGCCGGGCGCACTGATGATCCTTGCTCC
>DATDIC010000730.1:0-4989 GCA_036521275.1 Acetobacteraceae bacterium | reverse complement strand
GCACCGTGATGCCGACCGTCTGCGGTGGCGCGCGCAACTGCTCGCCGACCAGCAGAACCAGGCCGCACATCAGCGCCGCGGCGACCGGTGGGCGCCACAGCGTGGGCAGGACCGTTCGCCAACGGAAGTTCAGCATCGATCGGAGCTGAAAGTTCCACAGCACCGCGTTCACCACCGCGGTCGCCAGCATGGCCAGCATCGCGCCCCGCAGACCATCCTCCATCAGCCACCAGATCGTCACCGGGACCCGGATCGCGATGCTGATGTAGTAGGTGAAAGTGTACGCGCGCTGTCGGTTGAGCGCCATCATCACGGTGTGCGTGTAGTGGCCGACTGCATCGAAAAGCTGGTACAGCGCGATGATCGGCATAAGCGGGATCACCGCGCTCCATTTCGAGCCGAGGAAGATCTCGGTGACCTCAGGCGCCGTCGCGACCAGTCCGGCGGTCAGCGGTAGAATGATCAGGGATTGGACCGCCATGCCGTTGATGGCGATCCGACGCAGCTCGTCGATATCGTGATAGATTTTGGAGAATGCCGAATAGACCGGGCCGCGGATCGGCGCCGCGATCTCGGTGATCGGCAATGAGGCGATCTGCCTGCCCACCTGGTACAGGCCGACATCCGCCATGCCAAGATAATGCCCGACGACGAAATTCATCAATTGCAGGTCGGTCAGCAGGCAGATGTTCCCGAGGAACAGCCATTTCGAGAAATGCAGCAGATCGCGCCAGCCCGCCAGCGAGAAGCGTGGGCGGTGACGCGCGACGACATAGCTTGCCGGCACTGTGAGGAATTTGTTGAACAGGTTTCCCAGTATGAGAATCCAGTAATTCTGCATGAAGATAGCCAGCACGAGCACTATGATAAGCGCCTGGATCTTCCCCCACAGCATGAACACAGTCAGCATCTCGAACCGCATGTTGCGCTGGTAATCGATCAAACGCACATTCTGCAACGAATTGAGGAATGCAGTTGCGGCGATCACGTACATCAGCGGCTGAATTTTCGGCTCGTGCATGAAGTCCGCCTGCCAGTGGGCGGTAGCAACGAGACATGCAGCAATGAAGGCGCCGCGCAGCACACCCAGGGTCCACGCCGTGTCGTAGTGCGCCGTTTCCGGCGAACGCATCCGGATGATCGCCAGATTGAAACCTGTCGCGGTCAGCAGATCGAAAATCGGATAGATCGCCTGCGCCAGCGCCACGATGCCGAAATCGGCCGGTGAAAGAATCCGCACCAGCACCAGCGTGCTGACCACGCCGATCAGACGCATGCCCAACCGTGCGCCGACCATGTAAATGGAGGAAAGCACAGTCCGTCGGCCGAGCCGCGAGGGCGCGGCGGCCCCCTCGATCGCTGTCAAAGTCTGCTCGTTAGCGGGAAATTCAGGAACCGTCATAATCCTGCAGTGTCAGCCGATCGATCGATGAGCAGGGCCCGCAAGCAATGGCGACACGAGATAACATGGCTTGGTCTGAACTCAATAGAAGATTGTTGGAATGCTGGCTCCAGGTACGCCGCTATGCCGGCATTCGCTCCTCCAGCGCTGCCCGGACAGCACTTAGCCTGTCCCATGCAGCCGAAATCACTTTACCCGCCGCCATTATCCCGCTTATGAACTGCCCGGCAATCAACCGGCAGGAGTGGTGGCGCCGATGACGTTTGACCGTCTGGTCATGGTGCTGGGGGCGCCCCGTTCTGGAACAAGCTGGCTCGGCAAGATATTCGACAGCCATCCGGACGTGCTGTACCGCCATGAGCCCGACTTGGCGCTATGGGAACGTCGGCTCCCGTTTCTCATCCCCGAGGGCGAAGTCACCAACTATAAGGCGATCGCTGCGGACTATGTGACGCGGCTCATCACCACGCCGACACTCAAATCCGCGGGTCAGTTTCCGACCTTTCCAAAGAGCTATTATTCACCGGGAAAGCGGGCGCTTCATACCGGGCTCATCCGCAGCCTCCGCTGGCTGGAGGGTGCCACGCGTTCGCGCCGGATGCGCGCCTATCCCGTCCCCGACCTGATCGATGTCATGCGTGATCCGCGCATCCGTATCGTGCTCAAATCCGTCAGCGCGCGCGGCCGAGCACGGGTGTTCCTCGAAGCGTTGCCCGGCATGACCGCCGTCCTGTTGCTGCGCCATCCGTGCGGTCAGGTCGCCTCCACGCTGCGTGGCCTGCGACAGGGAAAGTTCGATACCGGAGTGTTCGTGAAGGACGTGCTGTCCACGCCCGGCGCCGACACTTATGGCCTCACCGAAAAACGACTGAATGCGGCTTCACAGGTGGAGCAACTCACCTGGCATTGGGCAACCATGAACGAGCTCGCGGCCGGCGCGATGCACAACCGCGCAAATGCATGCATCGCGTGCTATGAAGATATCTGCCGCGATCCCATCGGTCGGGCCCGCGAGTTGCTGGCTTTCGCCGGCCTGAACTGGGATCCGCAGACAGAGGCGTTCATCGCCCAAAGCACCACCTACGCCGGGCCAGAAAAGTATTACAGCGTGTTCCGTAATGCGGTTGCTTCGGCGGAGCGCTGGCGTACTGAGCTGCCTGAGACCGATCAGCGTGCAATCATCGATATCGTGGCTCAGACCTCGCTGGGCCGCTTCTGGAGCGATACGTCAGGGGCCGCCATGCCACGGCTCCAACCGGAGCCGCAGACCGCCAGCAGTTGATGGCGCGTCAGTCAGCCGCCAGGGCCATCTGCCGGCGCGCGATCACCTTCCCCGCATAATCTTCAACCGCCTCGCCGATGTGGTCCGCGTGGCTGGCGAAAACGTGGTCGGCCCCGGAATAAACCCGGTAATCGACATGCACGCCCTTCTGGGTGTTCAGCTTGTCAACGAGCTTCCGCACGGAGGGCTCTGGCACCAACTCGTCCGCGTCACCGTGGATCATCAGGCCGCCGCAAGGGCAGGGGGCCAGGAAGCCGAAATCGTAATGACTTGCCGGTGGCGCGATACTGATCCAGCCGGAAATCTCCGGCCGGCGCATCAACACCTGCATGCCTACGAATGCACCGAACGAATATCCGGCGATCCACAGACCACCCGAATTTGGATTGACTGCCTGCATCCAATCGAGCGCCGCGGCAGCGTCGCCGATCTCGCCGATGCCGCCGTCATAGCGGCCCTGGCTGCGCCCGACTCCGCGGAAATTGAATCGCATCACCGAACAGCCGATGCGCTGGAACGCCTGATACATGGCGAACGTGACGCGGTTGTTCATCGTCCCGCCATGCAGCGGGTGCGGATGAAGAACCAGGGCAACCGGCGCCCCGCGCTCTTTCGAATGGTGATAGCGACCTTCAAGCCGTCCGTCAGGACCGGCAAACATAACCTCAGGCATGGCGTCCCGAATCCGCTTCTTTATTGTTTGTCCAGCCGAACCTTGGGGTCAGCACCACCCACACCGCTCGACTATCCGAAGTCCGCATGACTGCCTTGCAGAACTCGCTGCAACGCCGCCGTTTGGACAGTCCCAATGGAATATCCTCAAGTAGGGCTGCTGTGCCCCGAGTTCCATGCCGCCAGCACCTATTCTTGACCCAATTGAACACGAACCATAGCCTGATGCGCGCCGGTGGCTGGAAATGGTCTCCCCCAAACTCTCCTTCTCGCGGTCCCGATCTCACCCCTTCACGCAGGCGGGAGTGAGACCCAATTGCTTCCCGGACGCAGAGATTATAGGGCCGTCTGCGTCACAAGCATAACGGATTTGCGCATGGCTTTCATGTCCCTACGTGAATTGGTTCGGAGCTATCGGGAACGTGATCCCGCAGCAAGGTCCTCTCTGGAAGTTGTTCTGTGCTACCCCGGATTGCATGCTGTAGTGTGGCACAACCTTTCCCACCGGCTGTGGAACCAAAGATTCTACCTGCTCGCGCGATTTTCCTCGCATCTGGCGCGTTGGTTCACCGGTATCGAAATCCATCCCGCTGCAAAACTCGGTCGCCGTTTTGTGATCGATCATGGCATGGGTGTCGTGATCGGTGAAACCGCCGAGGTCGGCGATGATTGCTATTTTTATCATCAGGTAACCCTCGGCGTCGCCCGCACCATGGGCGGCAAGCGCCATCCCAGCATCGGCAACAACGTCATCATCGGGGCGGGCGCAAAAGTGCTCGGGCCAATCAGCGTGGGCGATAACGCACGTATCGGGTCGAACGCCGTCGTGGTTGATTCCGTCCCCAACGACACCACCGTCGTCGGCATCCCGGCCCGCCCCGTGGACCGCCGTCTCACGCGGCGCCAGCCGATATTCGATCCATACGGAATGCCGTGCGACGACAGCCTCGATCCCCTGCTGCGCGACCTTGAGGGGCTGCGAACCGAGCTCGCGGAATTGGAAGCCAGGGTCGCCCGCACCAGCGGATCGGCTGCGGCCCAGCCGCGCCCGGCGGCCGCCGACTGACGCCGCCACAACTCAGGTCCCGCGGCCAATGCGCCATTATCTCGATGCCAACGCCACCGAACCCTTGCGGCCGGCAGCGCGCGACGCGATGCTCGCCGCACTGGCAGCAACCGGCAATCCTGCCTCGGTCCATCGGGAGGGGCGCGCCGCCCGCCACATTCTGGAACATGCGCGCGAGCGCATCGCCAGGTGCTATGGCGCTCGACCCGAGCATGTCGTGTTCACCTCCGGCGCCACCGAGGCCAATGCGCTCGCCCTGCATGCGCTGCGCGGGCCCCGCACGCTCATCATCGCCGCCACCGAGCACGATTCGATCCGCGCCAATGCGCCGGACGCGCAGCTTCTGCCGGTTGACCGGCATGGCGTCGTCGAGATCGCCACGCTCGAGGCGATGTTGGCAAACGCACCAGCGCTGGTCGCCCTCATGATGGCGAATAACGAGACCGGGACATTGCAGCCGGTGGCCGATGCCGCTCGCCTCTGCCGGCGCTACGGCGCGCGGCTCCACGTGGATGCGGTGCAGGCCGCCGGACGTATCCCGGTCGATCTGGAGGCGCTCGGCGCTCA
>DATDIC010000729.1:0-8580 GCA_036521275.1 Acetobacteraceae bacterium | reverse complement strand
CCAGTCTTGACGCCGCCCGAAAACCCTGCGTCACCGGAGTCTCCATCCCATGCAGGACCCGTCCCGCCTCACCGCCACCGACGCCGCACGCTTGATCCGCGACCGCAAGCTGAGCTCGGCGGACCTCATGGAATCCTGCCTCGCCCGCATCGCCGAGCGCGAACCCGATGTGCATGCCTTCGCCTGGTTCAACGCCGACCAGGCCCGTCGCGCTGCCGCCTCGGTGCGACCCGGCCCGCTGCACGGATTGCCCCTCGGCGTGAAAGACGTGCTCGACACCGCCGACATGCCGAGCCAGTACGGCTCGCCCATCTGGCGCGACTGGCAACCCCGATCCGATGCCGCCGGCGTCGCCTGGGCCAGGGCCGCCGGAGCCGCCGTGATCGGCAAGACCGTCACCACCGAGTTCGCCACCCGCAAGCCCGGCCCCACCGCCAACCCGCACCACCTGCACCACACGCCGGGCGGCTCCAGCAGCGGCTCGGCGGCTGGCGTGGCGGATTTCTTCTTCCCGTTCGCCTACGGCACCCAGACCGCCGGCAGCGTGATCCGCCCGGCCGCCTATTGCGGCATCGTCGGCTACAAGCCGAGCTTCGGCATGATCAACCGGTTCGGCATGAAGCTGATGTCCACCAGCCTGGACACGGTCGGTGTCATGGCCCGCACCGTGGCGGACTGCGCCTTGCTGGCATCCGCCGTCTCCGGCCGCGATCTCGGAGAGCCGGAGCGCCGGGCCGAACGCGCCCCGCGCATCGGCCTCTGCCGCTCGCCCTCATGGCCGCTCGCGCGACCGGAAACCCACGCCCTTCTCGAACAGGCCGCCAACGCGCTCGGCCGAGCCGGCGCCACCCTGACCGACCGAGAGCTGCCGGACGCGTTCTCGCGCCTGGCCGAGGCGCACCCGATCGTCATGAACAACGAAAGTGCCCGCGCCTTGGGCTGGGAGCTGGCCACCGCGCCCGACCGCATCAGCCCCGAATTGCGCGAGCGCCTGGAATTCGGCCTCGCCCAACCCGAGCCGGTCCTCGCGGACGCCTATGCCGTCTTCGAGCGCACGCAACGCGCCTTCCCGGCTGTCATGGAAGGGTTGGACATATTGCTCACCCCCTCCGCCACCGGCCAGGCTCCTGCCGGCCTGCAATGGACCGGCGATCCCGCTTTCAACTTCATCTGGACCAGCCTGCACGTCCCCTGCGTGACGATACCCGCCGGCACGGGACCGGATGGCTTGCCCCTCGGCATCCAGATCGTCGGCCGCCGAGGCGACGACCGCGCCGTGCTCTCCTGGGCGCAATGGATCGCAACGGCCCTGCAATAAGAATTTCCCGCAGCAGCGCCCACGAATTCCCGCCATTCCCCCTGGCACAGTTTCGCCCCGACCGAAATCAACCGAGCTCCAACCTGCCCACCGCCCACCTCTCCCGCTTGCGGGAGAGGTCGGCTTGCGAAGCAAGCCGGGTGAGGGTGTTGGCCGCCCCCCGCACCCGCCGTGCTGCGCGCAGCGACCTCTCCCGCGACGAAACATGCCCATCGTTTCCACTCGGCGGGAAACCGCGCTAGATCCAGTCACTCCCGAAATCCGCCATCCCACCAAATCCCCGCACTCCCGTCATTCCCGCGCTCTCCCGTCATTCCCGCGGAAAGCGGGAATCCATCCACAGCCCCACGCAACCCGAACACCACCAGACAGCATCAGCCCCCGGACCAACCGCTACAAACCGGTCAGCGCAACCATCCGCTGCGACGTGGCGCTCTGCACCGCCGCCTCGATCAGGCGCACGCCCCGCAGCCCATCGCTGAAGCGCGGACAACCGCTCGCATCCCCCCGCATCGCCGACCAGCACTGGCGCACGACATTACGGAACGCGTCCACATACCCCTCCGCATGCCCAGCCGGGAGCATCGACATCCAGGCCAAATCCGGCGGCAGATCCTCGGGCGCGCGCTGATGCACGGTGTTCCCCACATTGCTGCGCTCGACCCAGACATTCGGGTCCTGCTGGTCCCAGTCCGCACCGCGTTCGGACCCATCGAACGACAGCCGGATCGTATTGGGATGCCCCGGCGAAACGCCGCTGACGGTCACGCTCCCAGCCGCGCCATTGTCCAGCCTGATCAGCAGATCGGCCTGTTCCTCCAGCGCATGGCGTACCCGTACGCCGCCATCCTCGACGCGAAATCCGGGCGGCTCGGCGCCCTCTCCGGCAGCGCCACGCCAGACCCGCTCCGGCTGATGGGTGGAGAACTGCGCCGACAGCTCGACAATCCGCTGCCCGCTGACGAATTCCACCAGGTCGAGCCAATGAACCCCCAGGTCCATCAGCGCATAGGACCGCCCGCTGGTCCCAGGCGAGAACATCCACACATATTTATCAGCCGCAAGCACGTCCTGCGACAGGTAGCAGCCGCCAGCCCGCCGCAGCCTGCCGAACGCCCCCGCCGCGACTTTCGCCCGCAGCACCTCGATCAGCGGATAGCCGCGATAGGTATACGCGACCGCGCCGACCCGACCGGCCTGCTCGGCGGCATCGATCATCCGTTGCGCGTCGTCGATGCTGGTGGCCATCGGCTTCTCGCACAGCACGTGCGCGCCCCCCGACAGCGCGGTGATGCTGTGCGCCGCGTGCAGATGATGCGGCGAGCAGACATGCACGATATCGGGCGCCAGCTTTCGCACCATGCGGGCCGGATCGTCATGCGCCTCGGCCTGCCCGAACGCGCTCGCCGCCGACTGCGTCCGGCCGCAGACCGCCACCAGCTCGCCGCCGAGCTCGCGGATCAGCCGCACATGCACCCGCGCGATCCCCCCGGTGCCGATGATCGCGACGCGCGGACGCCAGCCCGTCATGGCCGGGCGGCAACCTGAAGCCCGGCTTCCTTCGCCATCGCCAGCAGGTTGGCGTAGCCCATCTTCGCGTAGGTCAGCGGGTGGGCGACGCGCGGATCCTGCTCCGCCTCCACCACCAGCCAGCCCGCGTAGCCATGCGCCTGGAGCTGTTGCAGCAGCGGCAGATAGTCGATGCAGCCATCGCCGGGCACGGTGAAGATGCCTTGCAGCACGGCGTCCATGAAGCTCATGTCGGTGCGGATGGCGCGGTCCAGCACATCCCGCCGCGCATCCTTGCAATGGACATGCACCACCCGGTCGATGTGCCTCGCCAGCAAGGCTGCCGGGTCGCCGCCGGCAAACAGGCAGTGCCCGGTGTCGTACAGCAGCCCGACTGACTCGCCGCTGTGCCGAAGCATCAGCCCGATCTCCTGATCGGTCTGCACGATGGTGCCCATATGGTGGTGGAACGCCATGCCGACCCCGAACCCTGCCATGCGGTCGGCCAGCGCGGTAAGCTTGCGGCCATACGCCGCCCAATCCTCATCACCAAGCCGCGGGCGCTGCGAGGCCGGCTGGAAAATCCCGTCATGCCGGCCGCGCGACGTATCGGCATACACCACCACCTTGGCACCAAGGTCCCGCAACAACACAAGATGCGGCAGGATCGCGTCGAATTCCGCCTCGACGCTGCGATCGAGGGCACGGCCATCGTACCAGCCCGACACCAGCCGCAACCCGTGCTTTGCCAGCAGCGGACCAAGTTCGGCGGATATGCGCGGAAACTTGCCGCCGAGCTCGGTCCCGGCATAGCCGGCAAGGGCGGTTTCAGTCAGGCAGGTTTCCAGCGGGATATCGCCGCCGAGCTCCGGCAGGTCGTCGTTGCTCCAGGTGATGGGGTTGATGCCGATCTCAACCGTCATGTCGATCTCCGGGTTGCGAATGCAGAACGCGCGAGGCCGCCTGCGCCGCGGTCAGCGCGGCAACCGCGTCCTCCGCCTGGGCGCCTTCGGGTTCGGCGCCCCCGACCCAGCGCGCGAAGCTTTCAGCCTGCAGGCGCAATGCGTGAAGAAACGCGGCCTCGCTGTCGGGCGGCCAGAGAAAGCGGCATTCCTCGGCATCGAGGGTCCCGAACACCTGCGCCCAGCAGACATCGCCCGCCGGAAATCGCCGGCCGAGGGAAACCAGCCCGGTACTGCCGCCGGACAGCCGGCACAGCACCTGGGCGCTTTCCGCGTCGCCCGGAACCTGTGGATCGAGCGCAACCGACGCCGCGACGGCATGAAGCTCGGTAATATCCTGGCCGGTCAGCCAGCGGAGCTGGTCGAACTCGTGTACCCCCATATCAACGAAGATGCCGCCGCTATGGCCCCGGAAAGCCGCCGGCGGGGCTTGTTCATCCCACTGGTAGCAGGTGACGAAATAGATGCCGCCAAAATCGCCGCTCGCCATGCGGTCGCGCAACTGGCGCAGGGCCGGCACGAAGCGGCGCCAGTAGGCGATCTGCAGCGGCAATCCGGCGCCACGGGCCGCATCGGCGGCTTCCTGGGCCTCCACGGCGCGCGCACCGCCGGGTTTTTCGCACAGGATCGGCAGCCGGGACGCGACAACCCGCCCGATCAGGTCGCGATGCAGGCCGGTCGGCGCCGCGATCAGCACGCCATCGATATTGCCGGCACCGAGCATCGCATCCAGCTCCGCGTGCACCGGAAGCGCGACCGTGGAGAGCTGCTGGCGCGCCTCGGCCGCCGGCTCGGCGATGGCGGTGATCCGCACGCTGTCGCTGGCGGCCATCGCACGCATGTGCGTGCGGCCCATCCTGCCTGCCCCGACCAGTCCCAGGCGGAATATGGCCACCGCTCAGCCGATATCGGTGGGGCTCGCCCGGACCACGCCGCGGCGATGCACCTCGATGACCGACTGGCAAAGCGCGATATCGTGCAGCGCGTCCCGGGCCGAGGTGATGGGCGCTTTGCCGGACGTGGCGCAATCGTGGAAATGGATCAGCTCGGCGCGGAAGCTTTCGTCATACGACGTGATCTCCTCCGTCTGCCACGAGCGTGCGGTGCCCAGGTCGCCACCTTCGCGCGTCAGCAGGGTCGGTGCATTGCGCAGGAAGGGTGACGGGAAACTCAGCGTCAGGCGTGACTCAGGCGCGTAAAGGGCGAACTCCATCGAGTACCGCGTGATGCCGGGCAGATCGACCCAGTTCAGCACGCAGCGCGTCTGGCCGAAGCGCAGTGCCACCGTGACGCCATGCTCGCTGATGTCGGCGAAGTCGAGCTGGTCCGGCTCGCCGAGAAGTCCGCGGATGGTGTTGAACTCGTGCACCAGGCTGTCGAGCAGCACGAGATGATAGGCGCGCGCCGAGAGCGGATCGACCTCGCCGATCGCCGCCGCGATCCGTTCGGCGTTATCCCGCGCGAACGCGGTCTGCGTCTGTTGCGGCAGCGATCCGGCCTTGTGCAGCCGGTAATGCGAGACATACGGCAGGAACGGAGCTTCCAGCGTGGTGATGCGGGCAAGCCGGACATCCTTCGCGTGCCGCACTTCCTCGGCAAACCGCTGATACGCCGGATCATAACGCTTGTTGTAGGCCACCATCAGCACGCGGCCGGCCCGTTCCGCGGCAGCGATCATCGCGTGGCCTTCGGCGACGGAAAAGCACATCGGCTTCTCTACCAGCACATGCAGACCGGCTTCGGCGGCAGCGATCGCGATCGGCGCATGGCTGCCGGAGGTAAGGATCAGCACCGCATCGAGCCGCTGATCCAACAGGTCGCGCCAATCGCCGCAACTGAATTTCACATGATAGTCGCGGGCACATTGCTCGCGCAGCTCGTCGGACACATCGCAGAGCGCGACGACTTCAAAAAGTTCGGGCAGTTCGCGCAGGTAGTGCAAGTGCATCACCTGAGCGACCAGGCCGCAGCCGACAACTCCAACCCTGAGAGGCGCGCCCATCGCTCACCGAATGCCGTGTTGGAACGTTCCAAGAAGGTAGTCGACGGGGTCCAATCAAGTCAACCGCGCGCCGCCCTTTTTACACCAGACCGCACTGAAGGTGACCCACGTTCGTCATTCCCGCGCAAGCGGGAAACCCACGCACACCTCGGAATTTTCGCGAGCCCCCATTCGTCATTCCCGCGCAAGCGGGAATCCACGCAAACCCTCGGAATTTCGTGGCTCTCGCCTGGATGCCCGCCTTCGCGGGCATGACGGATCGAGAGCCTTCATCCGCGCCGTCTGGTACACCATGACCGCCGCCGGCCAGCATTCCCCCCACACACCCTCGGATTTCGCGAGCCCCATTCGTCATTCCCGCGAAAGCGGGAATCCACGCAAAGCTTCGAAATTTCGCGGGCTCTCGCCTGGATGCCCGCCGTCGCGGGCATGACGGATCGAGAGCCTTCACCGGCGCCGTCTGGTACACCATCGCCCCCGCCGGCCAGCACGCCCATTGGCGGCATATCACGCACACGGACAGCGCACCGGAACGCAGATGATGCTCCCTGCCTCAAGTGATTCCGTAGAATACGCTGGCCACCCCCCCTAAGATCGCGCCGGTGGAACTCCATCATCCGATCCGCTCGCGGACCCGCCGCGTCGCTGCAACGAAGGCGATCTGATAACCATGGAACAACCGGAAGGCCCGCTCCTTCAGCGTGTCGCAAGCGATCCCGCATTGCCAAAGCGTGCCGACGCCGTTGTCATTGGCGGCGGTATCATCGGCGTCGCCGCCGCCTATTTTCTCGCCCAGAAAGGCATCTCCGTCGCGCTGCTGGAAAAAGGCCTGATCGGCGCAGAGCAGTCCTGCCGCAACTGGGGCTGGTGCCGTCAGCAAAACCGCGATGAACGCGAATTGCCGCTGATGAAGCACAGCATCGCCCTCTGGGGCGGGCTGGATCATGAAATCGGCGCCGATCTCGGCTTCCGCCGCACCGGCCTGGTCTACGTCACCAAAGACCCCAAGGAACTCGCCACCTGGGAATCCTGGGTCACACTGGCGCAGCCATTCCAGGTCGGCAGCCGAATGCTGAGCGCGGCGGAAGCCCGCGAACTGACCCCCGGCAACGCGCAAGACTGGATCGGCGGCGTCTGCTCACCGCGCGACGGACGCGCGGAACCCGCCCTGGCCGCCCCGGCACTCGCCGAAGCCGCCCGCAAGCTGGGCGCCAGCATCCATCAGGAATGCGCCGTCCGCGGCATTGAAAGCCAGGCCGGCCGCGTCTCCACCGTCGTGACCGAGGCCGGCCGCATCGAAACCGGGGCAGTGCTGTGCGCCGCCGGCGCCTGGGCATCCCTGTTCTGTCGCCGCCACGGCATCGATTTCCCGCAGGCCGGCGTGCGATCCACCGTCTTCTCCACGACCCCGGCGACAGAGGTAACGCCCGGCGGCCTGGTCACCCCCGATTTCACCCTCACCCGCCGGTTGGATGGCGGCTATATCGTCGCCGCGCTGAACCGCGGCCGGCTCGATGTCACGCCACAGGGCCTGCGCTACGCACGCAAGTTCTGGCCATTGTTCCGCGAACGCCGCAAGAGCCTGAAAATCGGGATCGGCCGCTCCTTTCTCGATGGCCCGGGAGCACCCGCCGGCACATGGTCCTTCGACCGCCCCACCGTGTTCGAACGCCATCGCGTCTATGCGCCACCAGCCGATACCGCCGTCGTGGAGCCCGCATTGCGCCGGCTCGTCGCCGCCTATCCGATGCTCGAGGGCATTCGCATGGCGCGGATCTGGGGCGGGTGGATCGATTCGACCCCGGACGCGGTGCCGGTGATCTCCGCGGTCGAAACGCTGCCCGGCTTCTTCCTCGCCGCTGGTTTCAGCGGTCACGGCTTCGGCACTGGCCCTGCCGCCGGGCGCCTCGCGGCCGACCTCGTCGCCGGCGATCCGCCCGTCGTCGATCCCACGCCGTTCCGTCTCGCGCGGCTGGTGGACGGAAGCGATCTCCGAAGCCCCGGCATGATGTAGCCCCCGCGTGCCCCCTCATTCGAACATCCTGCCGCTGACGAACCAGACAGCGAGCGACGTCACGCTGCGTCCGTTGCGGCGCGCCGACCTGCCGGCCGCCTACGCCATCTCCGCGTCCTTCGGCTGGCCACACCGGATGGAGGACTGGGACTTCCTGTTCGGACTCGGTCAAGGCATCGCCGCCGAGTCAGCCGGCAAGCTGCTGGGCACCGCGCTGTTCTGGACCTATGAGCCGAACGCAAGCGCGCTCGGCCTGGTCGGTGTCGCGCCGGAGGCCCAGGGGCGAGGGCTCGGGCGGCGCCTGGTGGAGCAGGTCCTGCGCAACCTCCGCGGACGCAGCATCGTGCTGTACGCGACGGAGCGCGGCGTGCGCCTCTACGAATCATTCGGTTTCGTCACGCAAGGTCTGATCCGTCAGCACCAGGGGACGGCGTTCCAGCCGGCACTGGTCCCGCCGCATCCGGGCGAGCGTTTGCGGCCAATCGGACGCAGCGATCCGCCGTTGCTAGGGAAACTCGACCGGGAAGCCAGCGGCATGGATCGCTCGGCGCTGATCACCGCACTGATTGCAGCCGGCAACAGCATCGTGCTCGACCGCGACGGATCTGCCATCGGGTTTGCCGTGCTGCGGCGTTTCGGAATCGGCCACATGATCGGCCCGGTGATTGCGCCGGACGAGACCCGCGCCCGCGTCCTGATCGGCCATTTCCTTGCCTCGCACCCCGGCCAGTTCCTGCGCGTCGATGTGCCGGCGCCGGGCACCCTGTCGCCCTGG
>DATDIC010000728.1:0-3777 GCA_036521275.1 Acetobacteraceae bacterium | reverse complement strand
TAGAACGGATACAGGTCCCGCCCGGCCAGGCTGATCAATGCGCCCAGCATGATCTGCGGCATCTGCACCGACATCACCAGCACCAGCCGCCCGCCGAACGACATCAGAGCTGGTGGTCTCGCGCGTGGATCCAGGATCAGCACCCAGAACAGCACGCCGTCCGCCAGCATCGTCCAGTTCATCACAGCATAGAGCCGCGCGTCGAGCATGACCCGGAACTGCACCGCCGGAACCAGCCACAGCACGATCAGCCCGGCAAACAGCACGGCCGCGATCACCGGCCGCTGCACCGTCCGCCCCAGCCGAGCCATTGCCGGCCGGTCCACCATCCTGCGCACCGGCTCCGGCATACCGCGGCGGAGCATCTCGCCAGGCCACGACAGCGCGATCAGGAATGGCCCGAGATGGTGCGTCGTAAGGTGCTGGATGCGGCTCAGGAAGAACATGTGCTGGGCCAGGTAATCGAACCGGGTTTGCAACACGGCGTAGCTCGCCATCACGCCGGCCGCGAACAGTGCCTGCCGCCAGACCGACGGGCGCTGCGTTGGATGGGTTCGCGCCAGTCCACGCCCATACCACCACAACGAAAGCACCGCAGTCGCGTACTCGACCCAGGAAAATTCCCAAGGTGCCCAGGCCGGCAACGCCCCCGGATGCTGCCCGCAAGCCCATGCAAGCACGCCCCCAACCCCGACCACACCGGCAAGTCCGGCGAAATCGCCACGGTCCAGGCCGGGCACGCCGAACCGCGTTGTCAGCAATTTCCGCTGCATGGCAACGTGAGCCTGGGCTCGTTCCAGCCACCCCGGCAAGCTTCGGTGCGACGTCAGATATTCACGTTTGCGAAGCAGCGACCAGCCATCCGGACGATCAGCTCCCCTTCGGCCCGCGCACAGCGAATCCCTGTGTCATCGTCCGCTTGTCCTGAAATGTCAGCGTCACCGGAACGCGGCCGCCGGGCACGACCTTGGACGAAGGAGACATGCACATCAGGTGATATCCGCCCGGTTCGAAGCGAACCTCGCCATGCGCCGGGACGCTCACGCTGGGAACCTCGTCCATGTGCTCGGTCCCGCCGATATTCTGGCTCCGATGCAGCATCACGGACGCACATTCGGGCGAGGACGCGCCGACAATGACCACCGGACGCGCGCCCACATTCGTCACCGTGAAATATCCCGCAGCCGGCGTGCCGGGCGTGATGAACCGGATCCACGGGTTCGCCACATGCACGGTTTGCAGTTGAGCCAGCGCCGGTCCCGCCAGCATCATCCCGGCGGCAGCCGAGACCAGAGTGCGATACCGCATCCATCAACTCCTTTGTTATGGAACAATCCTGACGGGTCGGTTTTCGCTGGCTGACTGGTCGATGGCGTCGGCCAGGCGCAACAGGTCGCGCCCATCTTCTCCGGACAGGGTCGGGCGGCCAGCTCCCCGTTTGAGCAAGTCCAGGAAAGCAAGCGTGGAACGCCGGAAACTTTCACCCCAATCGTCCTCGACGTCCAGAAAGGCCCGGGTTTCACCGTCCCGATAGAGCGTCAGCACGGGCTCGTCCAGCAGACGTCCGGTGCAGCGGGCTAGCGTCAATATCCCGCGTTCGCCGATCACCTCGAACTTGTCATCGTTGGCGTAGTAATCGGTACGGATGCGCATCTGCGGCACGTGAACGCAATCCCAGATGACGTGCACGCCCGTATCCGCATGTCGCCAGCTAATACTCGCCGGCGAATCAACGAAACCCCGAGCGGTTTCCCGCCAATCGATCCGGGCGAACACTTCCGCGACCGGTCCGAACAGCCACGTCGCGGTCGCCAGCTTATGGTGCCCGTCGTCGAAGGTCAGGCGGCCGTGCCGCCGGTCCTGGGTCAGGGCATAGCGCCATTCCTGCGTTTCCGGCTCCGTCGGCCAGCCGCCGGCAGGATCGCCATGCAACGTGCGCATCCGCATGTGCAAGGGACGGCCGATCGCGCCGTCTTCGATCAGCGCCTTCATCTTCTCCAGCGGCGGATAGGTGACGAAGTTCTCGAACAGCTTCAGGTGGCGCCCAGCGGATTTCGCCGCCTCGATCATCCGGTCGCACTCCGCAATGTTCATCGCCATCGGCTTCTGCACGCTGACATGCAGGCCGCGGGCGAAGGCTGCCTCGGACATCGCTGCATGCACCGGATGTGGCGACAGCAGCTCGATCATGTCCATCTCGTGACGCAGGAAAGCGTCGTAATCAGCGTACTGCGCAGCATCCGGGAAGTCTGTCCGCCGGCGCTGAAGCCGCGTCGGGTTGCTGTCGCAGATGGCGACCACGGCGGCATCCGGATTGTTACGATAGCCCCGAAAATGCAGGTCTGCGATGCGGCCCAGCCCGGCGATACCCACACGGATCATGCGGCGAACCTCGTTTTGTTGCGTGTGTACTCAAGTCGGTACAGACCGAGCTGAAGCGGCCCTCGGGCACCAGCAGCGATCAGCGCGCCTTCGACATCGATCGCGGTCAGCGCGCTGGCATCGGTGGCTTCCAGCAGAACGAACCAGTTGGGTGCCACCTCGACATCAGCACGATCACGGGTTTCGGCGCTGCGAACCCCTGAAGCTGCCTGATCTGCCTGGCAGAGATGGGCTCCGGTCAGACGCGGCCCTCGCATCACCTCGCGCACCGCGGTCGCCAAAGGTCCGGCGGAACGCTCGTCGGTGTCGAAGCGAATGGTCAGCATCACCCCGCCCGCGCCCGGCCCCCGCGTTTCCAGCACCCGCGCGAGCGCGCGGCTGGTACTGCGGAACTGAGCTGTCGTGGCCTTCGTGGCCGCAGTCGGGTCGTTCAGCCGGTTGGCGTAATCGGAGCCTTTCAGCACCTCGATCGTATCGGCCTCATAAAGCGTGAAAAACTCCGGATGCGTGCTGGCGTCCAGTGCGGCATAGCGCCGGCCTCGAAGGAAGCCGGGAATGCCGACGCGCTCCGGCATGTGCTCGTTGACGTGCCAGCTATAGAACTGCGCGCGCGCCTCCGGCGCGATACCGTTCCAGATCGCCACCACCGCCTCACCCGCCAGCATGCCGCTCTTTCTCCGCTGCCCGCCGGCGCTATGCTGCCACGGGACGCGACGGAACGGGAGGTGACCATGCCGGAGGTCTTCGTTCACGCCATCGAGGGACGCTCGGTCGAGCAGAAACGCAAGCTGGTGGCCGAGATCACCGAGGCGGTGGTCCGCAACTTCAACGTGTCCCCGGACGCGGTGATGGTGCAGATCATCGAATCGTCCCGCGAGAACAAGGCGAAGGGTGGCAAGCTGTTCAGCGAGCGATGAGCGGGTCGCGCTTACTGCGGATTATCCATTCTCCCTGATCCTTCCGAAGTCCGCGGCGCTGGTGCCGCGGACCATCGGAGGACCTGAGGATGCGAATACGCATTCGCTGGAAAATCCGGTGGGGCAGGTGGCGGGTGCGATTCACCCTCGCACTCCGCCATTAGCCTGCTCAACCGGGGGCGGGGTCACCCGAGGGTGGCCCCGCTGCCCGGATCATTATCACCATTTTGCCTCGCCTGGCGAGCATTTTGTCACCGCCAACCGGGTTTGCTCAGCAGCGTCTGCAGCCGCCCCAAACTAGCGGGTTCCAAGGGCGAGCCCTTGGCGGGGTCTGGGGTCTTCAAGCGGCCACATGGGTAACAGTTTGGACCGGGCACATGGGTGACAGTTTTCGTGATTTGTTCGTTCGGCGATGCCGGTGTTGAGCGAGCTGTTGAGCGGGCGTGATGCAAGCTGTCGTGCGGTCAGTTTCCTGGTT
>DATDIC010000727.1:0-2914 GCA_036521275.1 Acetobacteraceae bacterium | reverse complement strand
CTGTCGGCTGCCAGGCGCGTGGCCGCCGTACTTATCGCCGGGCGGCGCGCAGGGGGATCTGCGACAGCACGCCCAGTACGATCAGCGTGGCGACCGCCAGCAGCACGGTCAGCGCGGCGGCGTCGAATACCGCGCCGCGGTCCGACAGGCCGAAGATGCCCACCGGCAGGGTCACCCAGCCCGGCGGATACACCATCACCGTGGCACCGAGCTCGCCCATCGACATGGCGAAACTCAGGCTGAATGCCGCCAGCAGATAGGGCGCGACCAGCGGCAGGGTGATGCGGCGCAGCCGGTAGAACGGGTGCGCGCCGAGGCTTTCCGCCACCTGTTCCAGCTCCGGCGCCAGCCGGGCCAGGCCGGCGGAGACGTTGCCGTAGGTGAACGCCGAGATCAGCACGAAATGCGCGATGATAACGATTGCAACGGTGCCGTTAAGAAGGAACGGCTTCTGGCTGAAGGCGACCAGCAGCCCGAGGCCGACGGAGACCGAGGGCACCGCGCTGGGGATGAAGAACACCAGGTCCAGTACCCGGCGGGGCGCGCCGATGATGCTGCGCAGTGCGAGCGCTGCCCAGCTTCCGCTCGCCAGCGCCGCCAGGCCGGCGATGAAGCCGGTGATGATACTGACGCGCAATTGCGCGCCGCTGTCGCCCTGCACGGCGGAGGCGTAATGCGCCAGCGTGAACGCGCTCGGCAGCACGCCATTCCATTGTCCGGCGAAGCTCGCCAGGGCGATGGTGGCGGCGGGCAGGCCGTAGAAGATGGCGACGATCAGCGCCAGCAGCCCCCAACTGAAGGCGCGTCCGCGGTTAGACCAGACCAGCACCGCGACCTCCGAAACGGGATAGTATCAGGCGATACAGGGAATAGAGGCCGAGCGACAGCACGATGTTCACCATCGCGATGACACAGGCGGTGGGGTAGTCGAACTCCTGGATTGCCTTGTCATAGACCAGCAGCGGCAGGGTGATCACGCCCTTGGCGCCGATGAACAGCACGATGCCGAACTCGTTGACCGTGAGCAGCAGGCATAGGCTGCCGCCGGCCAGCAGTGCCGGGATCGCGGCCGGGACGATGATGCGGCGGATGATGCGCCAGGGGCCGGCGCCGAGGCTGCTGGCGACCTCGATCTGCGCGGTTTCGATCAGCGAGAATGCAGCCAGCAGCGGGCGCATGACGAAGGGGGTGTAGACGGTGACCTCGGCGAGGATCACGCCCCAGGCGGAATACAGGAAGTCGATCGGCGGCAGCGGCAGATGCAGGAGCTGCATCGCGGATTGGTTGAGCAGGCCGGCCGAGCCATAGATGAAGGTGAAGGCGAGCGCGATCAGGAAGGTGGGCAGGGCGATGAAGGTGTCGACCAGGCGGGAAATGATCCAGGCGCCGGGGAAGGGAACGAATGAAAGGATCATCGCAAGGACGAAGCCCAGGATCAGGCAGCCGGCGCTGGACGCGAGTGCGATGGTGATGGTGTGCAAGAGGGCGTTCTGGAACAGGGTTGTGCCGAGCACCGACGCATAGCCGGCGAAGGACGCGGCGTGGCCCTCGCCGGTGAGGGATTGGTGGAAGATGAGGGAGAGCGGGTAGAAGAAGAGCAGGCCCAGGATGAGCAACGGCGGGGCTATCCAGAGAGGGGGCGGGCGCCGCACCCTCACCCGGATCGCTCTCTCCCGCGACGCGGGGGTGGGGGTCTTCGGGGATCAGGGTGGCGTCTTCGGCGGCGAAGCGGATGGTGCACCAGGTTCCGGGTTCGGGGGGCGTGCGGAGCGGGGTGGAGATCAGGCGGAGCGTGTGGCCCTGGGCCTCCAGCGTGATGCTGTGCAGCTCGCCTTGCCATTGGACGCTCTGCACGACGCCGGTGAGCTCGTTGTCGGTTTCGGGGCCGGCCAGGATGATGTCGTGCGGGCGTACGCACAGCAGGCAGTCGCGGCCGGCGGCGAGCACGGGGTGGGCGCGGGCGGTCAGGCCGAACTCGCCGAAGCGGACGCGGGCGAGGCCATTGGCGCTGTGTTCCAGGCGGACCGGCAGCAGGTTGGCGCGGCCGAGGAACTCGGCGGCGAAGCGGTTGGGCGGATCGCGATACAGCGCCTTCGAGGGGCCGAGCGCCATCAGGCGGCCGTCACGCATGATGGCGATGCGGTCGGCCAAGGTGAGGGCCTCGGTCTGGTCGTGGGTGACGTACATGACCGTCAGCGAGGGCAGCTCGCGGTGCAGGCGGGCCAGCTCGTCCAGCATGTTGCGGCGGATCTGGGCGTCGAGGGCAGACAGCGGCTCGTCGAGCAGCAGCACCTCCGGCTTGATGGCCAGGGCGCGGGCGATGGCGACGCGCTGCTGCTGGCCGCCGCTGAGCTCGCGGGGGAAGCGGCGGGTGAACGCGCTCATGCCGACCAGGGCGAGGCAGTCCTGCACGCGTTGGCGGACGGTGGTTTCGGCGACGCCGCGAGCGCGCGGGCCGAATGCGACATTCTCGTCCACGCGCATGTGGGGGAACAGGGCGTAGTTCTGCACCACCATGCCGATGCTGCGGGCGTAGGGCGGCAGGTCGGTGACGTCGTGGCCGCCGATGCGGATGCGGCCGGCGGTCGGGCGGACGAAGCCGGCCACTGCCCGCAGCGCGGTGGTCTTGCCGGAGCCGGAGGGGCCGATGACGGCCATGATCTCGCCGGGCGTGATGGCGAGGGTAAGGGCGTGGAGTGCCACGGTGCCGCGATAGGACACCGTGACGTCCTGTATTTCGATGCCGCTGCTGGCGGCGGTCGACACGAGCGGCGCGGGCTCGGTCGCCCGCACCGTGTCGACCACCGCGTCTGGTGGCATCAGCTACCGGTCTCCTGGTGCCAGCGGGAGACGTCCTGCGGGAGGTCCTGCAGGACCTGGGCCCAGTCGGGGGACCAGATCTCCACGCCTTCCA
>DATDIC010000726.1:0-2852 GCA_036521275.1 Acetobacteraceae bacterium | reverse complement strand
CGCCTCGGCGAAGGCGTTGTCATCGCTCACACGCGGGCGCGAGTAGGACGGCTTGATGCCGAGCCAATGCAACATGGCCAGCACCGTCGTGGCCTTCAGGCTGGCGCCATTGTCACCGTGCAGCACCGGGCGCGTCGGCATGGCATGCAGACCCTCGGCGAGCGCGGTGCGGCGGGCCAAATGGGCGGCATGCTCGGCGTTGTCTGTGTCATGCACCTCGAAGCCGACGACCTTGCGGCTGTAGAGGTCCAGGATCAGGTAAAGATAGAACCATCGTCCCTGGACCTGCGCCGGCAGGAACGTCACATCCCAGCACCAGACCTCGCCGGGGCGCGTGGCGATGTGCGTGCGCGGCGGACCCGACGTTCGCGGCGCACGGGCACGGCCCCGGCGGATCATCTGGCCATGCGCGCGCAGCACGCGGTGGAAGCTTGACTCGCTGGCGATGTAGAGCCCTTCGTCGGCCAGTGCCGGAATGATCCGCGCCGGCGGTGTCGCGGCAAAACGCGGTTCGTTGGCCACTTCGATGATCCGTGCCCGTTCGGCCTCACTCAACGCGTGCGACGGAACAGGACGATCCGCGTCCGGTCGACGATCGCCGCGCGTCAGACCATCGACCTTCCAGCGCTGCAGCGTGCGGGCGGCGATGCCGGCCAGAGCACAGGCCGGGGCAAGCCGCGCTCCCTCGGCACAGGCTTGCGCGATGTCACACATCAGGGTCTGGCGGTCTTCCAGACGGGTCATTCGTCCGCGTCCTTGTGGAAGACCGCAGAGAGTTTTTTTGACAGCACAAGCAAGGCGGCCGTTTCGGCCAGTGCCTTGTCCTTGCGATGGAGCTCTCGTTCCAAGTCCTTGACCCGCCGCCGATCCTGCCGAGCTTCCACCGCACTGACCGCGCGGGGCTCGCCGAGGCCGGCGATCGCGTCCTGCTGCCAGGCAGTCAGCTCAGCCGGATACAGACCCTGCTCACGGCACCAGCCGCTCCGCGTCGCCTCATCCATCCCAGCTGTGGTGATCAACGCCTGCAGCCGCGCTGCCGCCGTCCAACGCTGACTGCCTCCAGCTCGATCGCCAGATCCATGGGCCAACGCGTCCGCACGCCAACGCTCCAGTGTCGCTGCACTCACTCCAACCTCGCGAGATACCTGCTCCACCGACGAACTCTCCGGCGGCAACAGTCGCGCCACGATCCGATCCTTGTACGCCTGTCCGTATCGAGCCACTTCTTGATGTCCGCGCCCCCAAAGGGTCCAATCCTATCCGGGCGACAACTTCTCTGACACAGGGGGGGTGGGAGAAACGACCGTCTTGCGTTCTTGTGAATCAGCGGCATGGGGAGGAAACCATGAATAGTGTCGTGCGATCGACTCGTCGAGAACTGCTTATAACCACCACATTCGTTGTTTTGGCCATAGCAGGACAGGCCGTCCACGCCACCGAACCATCGGCCGCGAGCGGCTTCTATGTCGATGTCGGGCTCGCTGGGCTCTTATTCGACACGGATGGATCGATCAACGTAGCGGGGAGTCACTTGCCCGACTCAAATTTACATGCTTCCAACAATGTCACGCTGGGTCTCGGCATTGGATACTTCGTCACACCCAATGTTTCACTGCTAGCGGTCCTTGGGGTGCCACCTACAACGACCCTCACCGGTCAGGGCAGCCTCAGCGGGCTCACGCTGGGCAAAGTCGCCTATGGCCCGAGCATGCTGGTCGCCAACTACCACTTCCGGCAATTCGGCGCGTTCCAACCGTTTCTCGGCGCTGGCATCACCTACACGGTCGTCTTCGGCACCCAGGACAACGCGATCTCCAACTTGAAAGTTAATAATTCAATCGGCGCCGTCCTCAGAACCGGTTTCGATGTCATGTTTTCCGACCGATGGGGGGCATTCCTGAGTATCAGCAAAGCCTTCGTCGCAACCAACGCCAGTGGTAACGCGGCTATCCCCACTCTAGACGGCGCTCCCGTGAGCGCCCATGTCAATTTCAATCCGCTGGTCTTGTTCTCAGGTATAACCTGCCGGTTCTGATCTCGCAAATGGCGAAAGTTGTGGGTTGCGTGATGTGCGAGATCGAAGGGCTGGGCACAAGAGGCTATGGCGCTACGTGTGCTGCGCTGGCGTAGCAGGCGGTGGCCACATGGCATTGGTGCTGCACACGCGAGGGAATCGATCGCTCGGAGGTGCCGGATGTGCTGTGCGATCGCTGGCCTGATGTTGTGCTGAAGGACTTGGCACAGGAGGGACCGGCGTGGGCGATGACAGCCAATGTCGCTGCCGATCTCGGATGGTGCCGCCGGGATGTCGAACCTCTGCGGATCGTGATCATGCCCCAGCATGATTGGCAGATCGCCATGCCAGCGGTCGCACCGAAGCCGGTTCTCGTGTGACGGCTCGCCCAAGAGGTGACGTGTGCGACGGCGCAGTTTGCAGGTGCGCCGGTCGATGGCTTTGCGCCCAGCGACCGGGCCTGACCACCGCCTTCGTCCGGGCCGTTCATAAATCCCCCTCGCTAACCGTCGCTGCAAGTCGGCTTCCCACCGCCATTTTCACGGTCGAGTTTGTCGTACCCAGAACCACCCGTATTACGAACGCGGGGGGCGGAGCCGGAGCCGGAGGGACTGACCGGCTGGGTCGGGGCTAATGGACAGCCAGCCGGCTTGGACGGGAGCCTGCAAAACGGTGAATGTGCTACCGTGTCTCGGAAGTGTCTGGAGCCATCATGCCTGCCATAACCCTGCGGCCTCCAGCGACACGCAGCGCCCCGATCGCCTTCGCGGGTGGCGCGATCATCGGCGCGCTCGGCGGGTTGATCGGGTTGGGTGGTGCTGAGTTCCGGTTGCCGCTG
>DATDIC010000725.1:0-14769 GCA_036521275.1 Acetobacteraceae bacterium | reverse complement strand
TGGAACGGCATCGGCGGCGTCCGCGGTCGCATCCTGCTTGGCAACACCCGGTTCTTCATTCCCTATTACTTCGACATCGGTGCGGGGGGGTCGCAGCTCACCTGGCAGATTTCCTCCGGACTGGGATATCAGTTCCGCTGGGTGGCTTTATCGGCCAACTACCGCTATCTGTCCTTCGTGCAGGGTGGCAATAGTGTCGTACGGCAGATAAGAATGGGCGGCCCGATGCTGATGGCGAGCTTCAGCTTCTAGCCTGTTCGGAAGTTCACCACCCTGAAACGCGGACGTTATCGGAACACTGGACCGAGCCGGGTGTTCGGATGATCCTGATTTCCGATCCCGCATAGCCGCGACCGTCACGCTTCCCCAAGCTGCAGCGCTTTGAAGCGCGTCGTTGGTGCGGCGCCAGAAGGCGAGTCGGTAAATGCAACAGGGGCGCCGGATGGGAGGCAGCGGCTCGGCACTCTTCAGCGATGCCGAAGAGTACGAAGCAAACCTGTTCCGAACGACGCGATTATTGGTCGAAGACGACAGCGAGTTCCGGGCTCACCTGACATGGATAGACCTGACGGATCTGCGCTTGCTCCATGCGCGGGAGACAGTGCCTCGTATCGCGTATGTCTCACTGAGGCCCGAGCGGGTGTCGGTCGTCTTTGCGGCACAGCAAACCTCGGCCCTGCTGTGCAACGGTGTCCCACTCCTGTTGGGCGACATGATCTGCCATGGTCCCAGCGAACGATTTTATCAGCGTACCACCGGCGCCACTTCGTGGGCGTCGATAGGCCTGACGTCTGGATCGCTGCGGGCGTATTGCAGGACGCTTGCGGGGCGAGACTTGGCGCGTGTCCAGTTCGGGCAAATCCTGCGTCCGCTTCCAGGCGAGTGGCGGCGGCTGCTGCGGCTACACGCCGAAGCAATGCGGATTGCTGAAACGAGGCTGAGCCATATTGGGCACCCGGAAGTGGCCCGGGCGCTGGAGCAGGACCTGATCTATGCGTTGGTGTCCTGCCTGACGACAGCCGAGCCACGCGGTTATTCCCCAGCCACGCGCCGCCGCATCAAGCTATTGCTGCGCTTCGAGGAGGTGCTGATGGCTTGTCCGCGACGGTCGCTGCATGTGTCCCAGGTTTGCGAGGTGATCGGCGTGTCGGAGCGCATGCTGCGGATCTGCTGTTTGCAGTTCATCGGCATGGCACCCGATCGGTATTTGCATTTGCGCCGGCTCAGACAGATCAGCACGGCGTCAGGGTGCACCGATCATTAGAAATGTCATTGATGAGTGAGGTGAATTACCGGTTTTGCACAGCGGCTCGTTGGCCAAACCGCGATGCTGTGACCGGTTCGCCTGAGAATAAGCTGGGGAACGAGGCCATGGGATCATACGAAGGGGCGGCAACGTGACAAAATCGTTTTCGGATGGGGCCTCCTTGTGCCTCAAAGCTGTGATTGCTGCCGCCTTGCTTGCGGCCAGCGGCTGCTCCAGCATGAAAGTGCCGACGGCACAAAGCATCACCGGCCTATCGCCCTCGGGTGACGTGACTATCACCGAGGATTTTGTAACCGGTCTGGGCGGCGGCAGTGGCACCCTGAATTATCAGGGGCAGGCATATCCGTTCAGAGTCTTTGGCGCCGTCGTCGGGCCCGGCGGCGGGCTTTCGAAGATCACTGCTTCCGGGCCGGTCTATAACCTCAAAAGCGTCGCCGACTTTTCCGGCAGGTACACGCAAAGTACCGGCCCCGCGGGTCTGAGCACAACAGGGGGCAGCGATCTATGGCTGCAGAACAGCGCTGGAGTGATCATGCACCTGCAAGGCGCCAGTCAAGGCGCAATGCTGACCCTTGGGCGTGACGAGATTTTTGTACGAATGTCCCAGTAATCTTGGCTGCGGCATCCAATAACGAGAGGCATCGATAAATGCGCGTCATCTGTTTCTTCGTCGTTGGCGTGGCGATCTGCGGGCCAGCTCTGTCGTTTCGGGTGCTGGCCCAGAGCTCGCCACCAACGGCTGACGCTCGGCCCGCCGCCGCGGCACCCGCCGTGACGGAGCAGGCGGAGCGACTGCTCCAGCAGATGGGTGCCTATATCGGCTCCGCCGGCCAGTTCACGTTCCATGCCGACATTACCTTCGACCATGTTCTGCCGTCCGGCCAGAAGCTGCAATTCTCCGCAGCCGAGGATGTCGCGTTGCAACGCCCCAATCGGCTCTATGTCGGATGGAGCGGAGATCTCGGCGATCGGCAGTTCTGGTACGACGGCACATCGATCACCCTCTATGACCCGGCGACACCGTTTTATGCGACCGGAGCAGCCCCGTCGGATATCGACAGCATGTTGGAGAATTTGGTGCAGCGGGTGGGCTTCGTTCCACCGCTGGCCGACTTTCTCTACCACGATCCCTATCGAAGTGTGCGCGGGAATTTGCAGTACGGGTTCGATCTCGGTCGCAACGACGTAGCCGGCAGGAGCTGCCGCACCCTCGCCTTCGTCGAAAAGGACATCGACTGGCAAATTTGGATCCAGGACGGGCCGCAACTGGTCCCTTGCAAGCTGGTGATTACCTACAAGACGCAGCCGGCGCAGCCGCAATTCAGCGCCGCATTCAGCGATTGGAACTTTGCACCACGTATTGCGGAGCCGTTGTTCACAGCGGATCTGCCGCCGGGCACGCAGAAAATACCCTTCGCGACAGTTGCAGCCAGCAAGTAGCAGCAGGGAGGCATCGATGATCGAGCGCTGCACGGACCGTAAGAAGCTCGTTGGTGTGTTGCTGGGCAGCGTGGTGATAGCCGCTTGCGTCTGCGTCGGGATGGAACGCGCCGCGGCATTCCGCGGGGGTTTCGGCGGCTTCCACGGCGGCGGCTTCGGCGGCGGCTTCCATTTCGGCGGGGGCTTTGGAAGCGGTGGGTCGCGTTTCGGCGATGGAGGAATGTTCGACCGCAGCGGTGACGCCGGTTTCGGCCAAGGCGGCTTCGGCAGCATCCATAATGCCGGCGCCTTCTCGGACCGCGCCGATAGCTTCCAGCAGAGTCATCCCGAGTTCCAGCACAACGCAGCTCAATTCCAACAAGCCCATCCCGACGATCGGCAAAACGTATCCCAATTGCAGCAGAACCGCTTCAACGAGGCCAACACGCTGCAGCAGAACCGCTACGACGACGCACGCAATCTACAGGTGAACCGGCAGAACACATGGAACAACTACAACGGAAGTTGGGGAGGTTACTATTCCGGCTTGGGGCTGGGTGCCGGCTTCGCGATCGGTGCTACCATGGCGGCACTGCCGGCGGCCGCGATCGCGCTGTCCGTCGCCGGAACGCCATACTGGTACGAAAACGGGGTCTATTACGCGTCCCAAGCCGGACAGTACGCGGTGGTGCCACCACCACAGGGCGCAGTGGTTGTAACGCCGCCACCCTCATGCTCGACGGTTTATGTCGGTAGCGGGACAAGTCTCGACTGCGGCGGCGCCTTCTATGCCTCGGTGCCGAACGGGTACGAAGTGATCCCGCCGCCGGTCGGCGCTACCGTCAAGACGCTTCCGGATGGTGCGGTGGACCAGACCATCAACGGCACGACATACTTCACTTTCGGCGGCGCGTACTATCAGCCATTCTACAGCGGCAGCAGCGTGATCTATCAGGTCGTCGCAAAGCCCGCCTAAGGTGTCCGCGGCGTTGGCCTATACTGGAAGAACGTGATGAAACCTGTCCCTGCCGCACCACCGATGGGTCGCCGCGCGCTGATATCCGCCTTACCCGCACTCGGGATTGCGGCGAGTCCCTTGCTCCCCGTCGCAGCGGCGGCACAGGCCCCATCGAGTGCCCTGCCTTCGTGGAATGACGGACCGGCGAAGCAGGCGGTCCTGGATTTCGTCCGTGCCACCACCGACAGGTCGAGCAAGGATTTCGTGGCGCCGGAAGACCGCATCGCTACTTTCGACCAGGACGGGACGCTTTGGGTGGAGCATCCGCTCTACACACAGGCGATGTTCGCGCTCGATCGCTTGCATGCACTGGCGCCACACCATCCGGAGTGGAAATCGCACGAACCATTCAGGGCGGTGTTGTCCAACGATCCGGCGGCGCTGGGACGCTTGTCCGAGCAGGATTGGGCCGAAATCATCGTCGTCACCCATGCCGGCATGAGCCAGGAGGCGTTCCTGCAAATTGCCAGCCAGTGGCTGACAACCGCGAAGCATCCGAGGTTCAGTCGGCTTTATACCGAGCTTGTCTATCAGCCGATGATCGAGCTTATAAACTATCTGCGCACCAACGAATTCGAGACGTACATCGTGACCGGTGGTGGCCAGGACTTCGTTCGCGCCTATTCCCAACGCGTCTATGGCATCCCGACACAGAGGGTGATCGGGTCCAGCATCGCGACGAAATACGAATTCAAGGGCGCCAAGCCGGAGCTGATGCGCCTGCCCAAGCTGTTCTTCAACGACAACAACGACGGCAAAGCGATCGGCATTGACTTGTTCATCGGCAAGCGCCCCCATGCCGCCTTCGGCAATTCCACCGGCGACCGCGAGATGCTGGAATGGACCGGCGCCGGAAACGGCGCGCGGCTAAAAATGCTGGTTCACCACGACGACCCGGTCCGCGAATTCGCTTATGGGCCCGCGGGGGGGCTGCCAGACACCACGGTTGGCACATTCTCCAGCCCGCTCATGGAGGAGGCGAAATCCCGGTCGTGGACGGTTATCAGCATGAAGAACGACTGGACGCGCATCTTTGCATTCGAGCCTATGGGCCACTGAGGGAGAGATGATCATGCGGTGCCCGCACCCGCATTCCCGCATAGCCAAGACCGTGAGCGTGGCTGTCTTATCGGTGCTGATGTCCTCCGCTGCCGGCTGGACAACGGCGGCAGCGCCGCCGGGAAGCGCCACCGCGACGGACGCGTTGCAGCCGACGCAGGGAGAAGTGTCAGCCGATGAACGTGCTGCCGGTATTCATTCATCGCCGGCCCAGCAAGACACGGAGCAGCGCGAGTTGAATCAGATCTACCAAAACCTGATGGGCCAGCAGCCCTCGCCACCGGCGCAACCAAGTCCGCCCAAGTGATGTCGCATGGTTAGGTCGTGCAGATTGGGTGATCGCGACTGCGCTCGCAGTCGGCAGGGCGGCGCCATCGATGCGGCCGATCCTGTCCAAGACCCTCCCTCTTCACCGGGGCAAAAGAAACCGTGGCCGGGCGGAGGCGATGCGAATATACAGCAACTATACGTCGCCGGGGAGGAAGTTTCTTGAGTTCTAGCATGTCGACAGAACAGTCGCCTGATGTTCCGACCAGTGAAGGGCGTGCTTACCCCGACATGGCATGGATTCCGGGCGGCACTTTCCGCATGGGATCGGACCGGCACTACCCGGAAGAAGCTCCGGCTCATCAAGTTGCGGTCTCCTCGTTCTGGATCGATCGTACGCCGGTTACGAACCGTCAGTTCCGCCAGTTTACCGAGGCGACAGGCTACGTCACGGTCGCCGAAGTCGCACCGGATCCAAAGGATTATCCGGGCGCATTACCGCACATGTTGAAACCAGGCTCGCTGGTTTTCACGCCACCCCGAAAACCTGTTGATCTTCGCGACTGGTCGCAATGGTGGCGCTTCGAATTCGGCGCAAACTGGCGCCGCCCGTATGGGCGTGGTCGCTCGAACCATGGCCTTGACAACCATCCGGTCGTGCATGTCGCCTATCAGGACGCAGAAGCGTATGCCAAGTGGGCGGGGAAGGATCTGCCGACGGAAGCAGAATGGGAATACGCCGCGCGCGGGGGACTCGATGGTGCCGAGTTCTCGTGGGGTGATGAACTGACGCCAGGCGGCCGTCACATGGCCAATATCTGGCAGGGCGCGTTTCCGAACGAAAACCTCGCCGCTGACGGTTATCGGCGGACCTCTCCGGTCGAAACCTTTCCGGCGAATGGCTACGGGTTGTTCGACATGATCGGCAATGTGTGGGAGTGGACCACGGATTGGTACTCGGCCCGGCACAGCGCTCCGTCACCTTGTTGCATCCCGGAAAACCCGCGTGGCGGACGTGCGACCGATAGTTACGACCAGTGCGACGCCTCAAGGCGCATTCCGCGCAAGGTCGTCAAAGGCGGTTCGCATCTCTGCGCCCCGAACTACTGCCGCCGCTACCGTCCAGCCGCCCGTCACGCGCAGCCGATCGACTCCGGCATGAGCCATGTCGGCTTCCGATGCGTCATCCGGGCCTAGCCGTGCAGCGCGAGGTGGATAGGGCAGTGCAATGACCGATATCAGTGCGCAGCGATTGGGCGTTCTGGCCAGGGTGGTGGTTGCGTTCGCCCTCGTGTTCTTCATCGGCGGCGTGGTGTGGCATGGCATCTCGATCGGGGTGTTCGTGCGCCTCTGGCACGATCTGGTGGACCGCCCGGACGGGCCGATGAGGTTCCGCTTCATCCTGCAGCCCGCGATGGCAGTGATCGCCGGGATCCATGACGGTTTCCGGGATGCAAGGGCTGGCCGCGGTCCGTACCTGGTGACGGTGCTGCGCAGCAGGCAGGAGCGCATCGGCCGCCTGCGCGAGGGATTGAATGCGACCGCCAGAATCATCCTGCTCGGCTTGGCGATGGACGTGATTTATCAGGTCCTCGTGCTCAAGACTTTCTATCCGAACGAAGCGCTGATCATCGCGCTGGTGTTGGCGTTCGTACCATACCTGATTGTCCGGGGACTCGCCCTGCGCGCGTGGCGGAATCGCGCGGCGCGCCAGGTCCGGTAAGGCGACCCGACATGCACCCAGGGAGAGACCGGCGATGACGGATACACGCACGGGCGCCACCGACAGGTTCGAAGTCAGGGTCACCGCAGACAGTCATTTTGGCTGGATCCGCACCCGGCTCAGCTTGGAACGGACGATGATGTCCTGGCTGCGCACGGCCACGGCGCTGATCGGCTTCGGTTTCGCGATCGTCCAATACCTCGACCGCTTTGGACAGACCCCCGGCGCGCGCGCCGCTTATCTTCCAAACGCGCCGCAATTTTTGGGTTTGGCGCTTATCGCCTGCGGCATCATGGCGTTGATCATCTCGATCTGGCAGTACTGGTGGACGCTCCGCTACCTGTGGAGCGGACCGTTCGCCGCAATCGCCGGCATGAAACAGGAGGGAGGGAAATCGCCGGTACTGCCGGTTGCCGTTCTCCTTATCGTCGTCGGCTTGTTCGCGTTTTTTAGCGTGTTGCTGCGCCTTGCCTAGTCGCCAAGGCCGACCGACCGTGACTGACGAAAATCCTGAAACTAGAAATAGGGGAGAGTAAGATGGCTAAAGCAGGCAAACCGAATATCCTTATCCTGTGGGGCGATGATATCGGCTGGTGGAACATCAGCTACAACAACCGCGGCCAGATGGGGTATCGCACGCCCAATATCGACCGCATCGGCCACGAAGGCTGCACCTTCACCGACTATTACGGCCAGCAAAGCTGCACTGCCGGCCGCGCCGCGTTCATCACCGGACAGAACCCGATCCGCACCGGCCTGACCAAGGTCGGCATGCCGGGCGCCGATGTGGGGCTGCGGGCCGAAGACCCGACCATCGCCGACCTGCTGAGACCACTCGGCTATGTCACCGGACAGTTCGGCAAAAACCATCTGGGGGACAAGGATGAGTTTCTCCCCACAATGCACGGTTTCGACGAATTCTTCGGCAACCTCTACCACTTGAATGCCGAGGAAGAGCCGGAAAACGAAGACTATCCAAAAAACCCGGAATTCAAGAAGCACTTCGGACCGCGGGGGGTCCTGCATTGCTGGGCCGACGGCAAGGGTGGTCAGCGCATCGAGGACACAGGGCCGCTGACAAGGAAGCGGATGGAAACCATCGACGACGAGGTCACCGAGCATGCGGTCGGCTTCATCGAGAAAGCACACAAGGAAGGTAAGCCCTTCTTCATGTGGTACAACACCACTGCGATGCACTTTCGGACCCACCGTGCGGAAAAGCACAAGGGAAAAAGTGGCCAGGGTTTCTACAACGATGTAATGGTGGCCCACGATGAGCACATCGGCCAGATGCTCGACAAGCTCGACGAACTCGGCATCGCCGACAATACGATCGTGATGTACTCAACGGATAACGGCCCGCACTACAACAGCTGGCCGGACGGCGGGATTACCCCGTTCCGCAGCGAAAAGAACACCAACTGGGAAGGCGGCTGGCGCGTTCCCGTGTTTGTGCGCTGGCCAGGAAAGATCAAGCCGGGATCAGTCTTCAATGATGTCGCCTCTCATCAGGACTGGCTGCCTACCTTGCTCGCGGCCGCCGGCGAGCAGGATATTTCGGCCAAACTACTTGACGGTCACAAGGTCGGCGGCAGGACCTTCAAGGTCCACATTGATGGCTACAACCTGATCCCCTATCTGACCGGAGAGGCGAAAGAGAGTCCCAGGAAGTTCTTCTTCTACATCAGCGACGATGGAGACATCCTGGCAATTCGTATGGGAGACTGGAAGGTCGTACTCATGGAGCAACGGGCCAAACAACTCTTGTGCTGGTTCGAGCCGTTCGTGAAACTCCGTGCTCCGAAGATGTTCCACCTCCGACGCGACCCCTTCGAGCGGGCGGACGAAAACTCAAACACCTACTGGGACTGGCTGATAGACCACGTCTATATCATCTACGAGATGCAGGCGATCGTGGCCGCGCAGATCCAGAATTTTGTGAAATTCCCGCCGCGACAAAAACCGGCCGCGTTCAATCTCGATGCGGTGCTGCGTCAGCTTCAGGAAACGACCAGTAGTGCCAATCACTAGGGAGTTCTGGGGGAAGCCCGGCAAGCGGCCGTGGCGGGCAAAGCCCAGTAGGATGGTCGGCTCATGCACCTGCTCGATGCGCTGAGATCGCACATCCTGGCCCTTCCGGACCTGGCGAAGTTTGCCGTCGTGGTCGCCGTGATCGTCGGCGTACCGGCGATCGCGCGGCGGCTTCGCCTTCCGGAGATGGTTGGGTTGCTGGTGTTTGGAGTCCTCCTCGGACCACATGTCCTGGGCTTCTTTGGTCAGGACCGGCCTGCAAGCTGCTGCTAATGTTTTCGGCTGGACTGGAGATCGATGTTTTGTTGTTCCGAAAGGTCCAGAATCGGTCCCTCATATTGGCGTTATGACAACGATGCTGCCGTTGCTGCTTGGCGCCTCTATGGCTTCGAGTGTGGCTATGCCGTGATTCCGGCGATCGCTATTGGTTCCCTGCTCGCGTCGCATACCTTGCTGGGTCTCTCCATTGATTATCGGGTCGGTGCTGACGGAACGATTCGCGGCTTCGATGGTTGAAGATACGGCACGCGAGAAAGCCGTCGCCCCGTGAGGGTCGTCCAGCATGTCACGCCATGGCAGCAGATCAGAACGCGGCGAGCCGCGGCGTGATCAGGTCTTTTCCACGTTCCAGTAGAACAGCGCCGGTCCCGGTATGATCCCTTTGAGGTTATTGCGATACGCGATCAGGCTGCGGTACTGACCAAGCGGGATCAGCGTGACGTCTTCAATGATCAGTTTTTCCAGTGCCATTGCGATCTGGTCGCGCTTTGCTGCGTCTGTTTCGGCGGCCCAGGCGGTTCTCAGTTGGACCGCCTTCTCGTTGCATGCCCAACCATACCACCCGTCTGCGCAATTCCCAGCAAACGTGTCGAGCAATGGATTGGAAATTCCAGTTATGGTTGCGTTCGTAATAAATAAATTCCAGCCACCCTGCCCGGCGGGCGCCTTGGAGGCGCGGCGCTGGACCAGCGTGCTCCAATCCATCGACTGCACGTCCACCTTGGCGCCGATCGAGCGTAACGCATCCGCGGCGACCAGGGCCGGCGCATGCAGCACCGCGTTGTCGGCGGGATCCATCACCACTACCGGCCGCCCGTCGTAGCCGGAACTGGCGAAAAGCGCCTTCGCCTTGGCCAGATCGTAAGGCGGCCAGCCCAGCGCCTGCATTTCGGAGTCGCCGGGTTTGGTGCAACCAAAGGCGGCGGCGCATTCGCGCCACGGCACCTGGTCGCCCACCGTAGCCTGCAGGAAGCCAGACTGCTTCACTGCCATAAGCAGTGCTTGGCGCGCCGGCAGCTTGTCGAACGGTGGCAGCAGATGGTTCAGGACGATAAATAGCTGATAGCCGAGCGGATCATCGGGTTCAACCACCACGCCGGCCGATTTACGCAGCAGCGGGATCAAGTCCGGCGAGGGGGATTCGAGCAGATCGAACTCGCCGGTGGCTAACCCGTTGGTGGCGGTGCTGGCGTCGGGCGTGTACATCGATTCCACGCGATCGATCTTCACCACCTTGCCGCCGGCTGCCTGGCTCGGCGGTTCCCGGCGCGGGACGTAGCCTTCAAACTTCGCGTAGACCACCTTGGCGCCCGGAACCCATTCATTGGCGACGAAACGGAACGGTCCGGAGCCGATCATCTCCTTGATCTGAGTGTTCGGATCGGTCTGCGCCAGACGGGCGGGCATCATGAACGGCACGTTGCTGTCGATCTTGGCGAGCGCGTCGATGACGAACCCGACGCGCTGCTTCAGCGTGAGGCGGAAAGTACGGTCATCCAGCGCAGCGAGGTTGTCGGTGACGGCCACCAATGCGCGACCCATGCCGTCCTTGGCGCCCCAGCGGCGGATGGAGGGAACGCAGTCGGCGGCGCGGACGGGGGTGCCGTCGTGCCATTCCAGCCCGTCGCGAAGGCGGAACGTATAAGTCAGCCCATCGGAACTGATCTCGTGGCTGTCCACCATCTGCGGCTGCGGCTTGTTCGATGCGTCCAGCGCGAACAGCGTGTCCCATACCATATAGGCATGATTGCGTGTGATGTACGCGGTGGTCCAGATCGGGTCCAGCACCTGGAGGTTTCCGATCGGCACCGACCGGATCACCGTGGCGGCACGCGCGCGACGCGACGCGGCGAGCGCGGGGGCTGTCAGGCTGGCAGCAAGCAGAGCGCGGCGTGACAGATTCATTTTGGCCCTCGTTCGTGCGCGTTGTGCAATATAGACATTTGCCGTCGCACCGCTCAAGCTTGCCGCCTTCGTCGGAGAACCGCCATGCCAGGCACAACCTGCATCCGCAACGCCGCTTGCATCATTGCCTGGGATGCGGCGAACCGCCGCCACGCCTATCTGATGGACGGCGACGTGGCTTTTGCCGGCGATTCGGTCAGCTACGTGGGCAAGCACTATGATGGGCCCGCCGAGACGACGATCGACGGCAGCACGCTGATGGTGATGCCAGGGCTGATCGACCTGCATTCACATCCAAGCACGGAACCGTTCTATCGCGGCGTGCGCGAGGAGCATGGGCGGCCAGAGATGTATATGAGCGGGCTGTACGAGCGCTCTATCGCGTTCCAGCCGGATCTTGCAGGGCGCCAGGCCGGTAAGCAGGTTGCCTATTGCGAGATGCTGCTGTCCGGCGTCACCAGCGTAGCGGACCTGTCCGGCAATGACGAAGGCTGGATCGACACTGCCGGGCAAAGCGGGCTGCGCGTGTTCCTTGCGCCGGGCTTCGCTTCGGCACGCTGGTACATGGATAATGGCTGGCAACTCAAATATCGCTGGGATGAAGCGGCGGGACGGCGAGGCTTTGATGCGGCGCTTCGGCTGATCGAGCAAGCCGGCAAACATGCCAGCGGCCGCCTGTCAGGGATCGTGTGTCCGGCTCAGATCGATACGTGTGCTCCCGATCTGCTGCGTGACAGTTTCGCCGCCGCCGAGGAACGCGATCTGCCGCTGACAGTACACTGCGCACAGAGCGTCAACGAGTTCAACGAGATGGTCAACCGGCACGGCAAGTCGCCGGTACAGTTCGCGCGCGACCTTGGCATATTGTCGCCGCGCACCATCCTGGGCCACGCGATCTTCATCGACGAGCATTCCTGGGTGCGGTGGCACACGCGTACCGACCTGGATACGCTCAGTGAGACCGGCACCTGTGTTGCGCACTGCCCATCACCATTTGCCCGTTATGGCCACGCGCTGGAAGATTTCGGACGTTATCGCCGCGCCAACGTGACGCTGGGACTGGGCACCGACGTCGCACCGCACAACCTGATCGAGGAGATGCGGCTGGCGGCAATCCTGGCGCGCGGCGCGGCGCGCAACATCACCACCACCAGCACCGCGGAATTGTTCCATGCCGCGACGGTCGGCGGCGCAGACGCGCTGGGCCGGCCGGATCTAGGGCGGCTTGCGCCCGGGATGAAGGCCGATCTGGTGCTGGTGGATCTGGCGAATCGGTGGATGATGCCGGCGCGCGATCCACTGCGATCTTTGGTGTACACGGCGGCGGACCGAGCGGTGCAGTCGGTGTATGTGCACGGCGACAAGGTGGTGGAAAACGGCCGCGTGCTGACGATGGACCATGCCGGGGCGCTGGCCGCGGTCGTGGAAGGCCAGCAGCGCATGCTGCGCGATGCGCCGTCGCGCGACTGGGCCGGCAGGGAGGCCGACGAGATCGTGCCGCTCAGCCTGCCGCGCCTGGGCGTGAATTGGTCGCCGTCGGATGCGCCCGACGCGGTTTCTAGGACCCGAGCGCCTTGATGACCGCGGCCTTCACCTCCGGCGGCTGATCCTCCACCGCGCCCAGGATCCGCCGAAGCTGGTCGCGCAGATCATAGACCTGATCGAGCAGCGATAGCACCAGCGGGATGGCATCCTCGCTGACATCCATGCTCCAGCGCAGATCGTGGATCAGGCGCACGCGGGCGACGTCGATCTCGTGGAAGTCCCAGTCGTCGCCGGCCGGGTCGGGCTGCACCCAGCCGCGGTCGATCCAGCTCGTCAGCTCGATGGTTTCGACGTTCCCTATTAAGGAAATCACCGCCTGCAGCCGCATCAGCCGCTCTCCATCCCGGAACGCGGATTGAATGGACGCCCCGGCTTCCAAGTTTTCAGGAATTCCGCCAGCTCGGGTTCATTGCCGGGCGGCAGCACCACCTTCAACTCCACATACTGGTGGCCGTGCCCGCCGACGCCGCGCCCGCGCAGGCGCAGGCGCGTACCCGTGCCGGACCCGGCAGGAATGGTCAGCCGCACAGGGCCCTTGATGGTGGGCGTTTCCAGCACGGTGCCGAGCACGGCTTCCTGGATGGTGACCGGAAGCTCGACGACGATATCGTCGCCGTCGCGACGGAACAGCGGATGCGGGGCGATGGTGATCTCCACGAGCGCGTCGCCGGGCGGGCCTTCGCCGATGCCCGGCATGCCCTGGCCCTTGAGCCGCAGCACGTGGCCGTCGCGCACGCCGGGGGGGATACGGACATCCAGCGTGCGGCCGTCCGGCAGCGTGATGCGGCGGGTCGTGCCGTTGACCGCATCGAGAAAGCTGACGGTCAGGCCATACTGCGCGTCCTGCCCGCGCATATTGAAGCGCCTGCCGCCACCGCCGCCCGGGGTGAAGTTGCCGCCGAACGCTTGCGACAGGATACTTTCCAGGTCCTCGGGGTCGATTTCGCGCGCGCCGGGGCTGGCCCGGTATTTCCGTTGCCCCCCGCCGGCGGCGAAGTCGCGGTAGAACGGATGCTCCGGCGGTTTCTCGTTACCGGCGGCGTCGATTTCCCCGCGGTCGTAGCGGGCCCGCTTCTCCGGGTCCGACAGCAGGTCGTTGGCGGCATTGATCTGCTTGAAGCGCTCGGCCGCCTCGGGCTTGCCGGGATTGAGATCAGGATGGTGGCGCTTGGCAAGCTTGCGGTAGGCGGCGCGGATCTCCGCTTCGGTCGCGGTGGGCTTTACGCCGAGGATGTCGTACGGGTTATCGGCCATCGTGGATCAGGTGCCGGTCCAGACCGGCTGGCGCTTGTCGAGAAACGCATCGATCCCTTCGGCGGCATCGCGGGCGAGCATGTTGCGGGTCATCACCTCGGCCGTGTAGCGATAGGCCGCCTCCAGGTCCATCTCGCCCTGCCGGTAGAAGGCTTCCTTGCCGATCGCCACCGTCAGCGCGCTTTTCCCGGCGATTTGCGCCGCGAGGTCGCCGACCGCGCTGTCCAGATCGGGTTCCGCGACGACACGATTGACCAGGCCCAGCTCGCGGGCTCGGGCGGCGTCGATCAGGTCGCCGGTGAGCAGCATTTCGAGGGCGGGCTTGCGGCCGACGGCGCGGCTGAGCGCCACCATCGGCGTGGAGCAGAACAGGCCGATATTCACGCCCGGCGTGGCGAAGCGCGCGGTATCGGCGGCGACCGCGAGATCGCACGTGGCGACGAGCTGGCAGCCAGCCGCGGTGGCAACGCCGTGCACGCGGGCGATCACCGGCTTGGGCAGGCGGACGATGCGCAGCATCAGGCGGGAGCAGGCGGCGAAGGTGTTTTCGTAGGCGGCGCGGGTGGGATCGGCGCGCATTTCCCGCAGGTCGTGGCCGGCGCAGAAGGCTGGGCCGGCGCCTGCCAGCACGACGACCCTGATGGCGGGATCGTCGCCGATAGCCGCCAGCTCCTGGTCCAGTGCCGCCATCAGGGCGAGCGACAGGGCGTTGCGGGCGCGCGGGCGGTTGAGCGTAAGCCGGGCGACGCCGTCACGGTCGGTGCGGTGCAGCACGGGCTCGGTCGCCAGGGCGGGGGCATTCATGGCATGATCTCCGGACGGGCCTTATGATTGGCCCAGGCGATGGACATTCCAAGACGCGAGAGGACGGATGGACGAGGCCGTCGGCGAACCGCGGGGACGGCTGGAGCTGCGGATGATCGCCATGCCGGCCGACACCAACCCGGCCGGGGACATTTTCGGTGGCTGGATCATGTCGTTGATGGATCTGGCGGGGGGTAT
>DATDIC010000724.1:0-2422 GCA_036521275.1 Acetobacteraceae bacterium | reverse complement strand
CTGGTCGAGCGGCACGCCCAGCGGCCAGCATCGCAAAACCTCGGTCTTCACGGCACAGGAACTGCTGCGCGAGATGGCAGAGGCCGGCGTGGACGCCGCCCTGATCCATCCGCCGAGCTGGGACCCCAATGCCAATGCAATGGCCATCGAGGCGGTGCGGCACTACCCCGACCGCTTCGCCATCCTGGGCCAGTTCCCCTACGACCAACCCGACCAGCGCAACCGGCTGCAGCACTGGAAGGAGCAGCCCGGCATGCTGGGCCTGCGCACCGCCCTGGTGCTGCCCCATCAGCAGAGCTGGCACGAGGACGGCACGCTCGACTGGGTATGGCCGCAAGCCGAGCGGCTCGGCATCCCCTTTGCCACCATGGCCTGGCGTTTCCTGCCCACGTTTGCCCGCATCGCCGAGCAACACCCGCACCTGAAGCTGATCATCGATCATCTGGGCGCCGTGCGCACCGACCATGACGACGCCGCCTTCGCCAAGCTCCCCGAACTGGTGGCAATCGCCCGCAAATATCCGAACGTGGCGATGAAGGCGACCGGCGCCCCGAGCTACTCCACCGCCCCATACCCCTATCGCAACATCCACGACCATCTGCATCGGCTATATGACGCGTTCGGGCCGGAGCGCTTCTTCTGGGGCACCGACATCACCCGCATGCCATGCAGCTACCGGCAATGCGTGACGATGTTCACCGAGGAGCTGCCCTGGCTATCGGGACGCGAACTGGAGCAGGTGATGGGACGCGGCCTGTGCTCCTGGCTGGGATGGCAGCGCGCGTAAGATACCCCGCTTCCTGAGATTTGCGCGCCGCCGCCCGCCAACCCGGCGCGCGGGCATACGTCATGAAATGACCGACCCCCCCGTCATTCCCGCGAAAGCGGGAATCCAGCGGACGGCGGTAGATTCCCGCTTTCCCGCCGGAATGACGAGATGACGCGGTTGTTTCCGAACGCTTCAGGTCTGCGCGCCCTCGATCACATTGCCGAAACGCTGCCACGTCTTGCCGTCCCATTTCACCATCTGCATGGCAAGGATCGGGTGATAATTGGTTGGACTGGTATTGACCTTGATGCCCGGCAGCAGCGCCGGTACCTCCAGCTCCTTGAGGTTCGTGGTCTGCTTCAGCACATTCTCGCGTGAGAAGTCATCACCGCACTGCTGCAGCACCTTCCACATCGTATAGCTCGCCCCGTACCCGGCGATATATCCGGCATCGGTAATGTCGCCGCCGGGCACGTATTTGGCCATGAAATCCTTGAAGCCCTTCATCCCGGGATCGTTGTCCCAGGCCGGATCGGCCGGATCCTTGAGATACTGCGTGCTGAGCATCCCGACCGCATTCTCCGGCCCGGCCGGCCGCATGACGGCACCCACCGAGGTGGAAACGTTGGTCATGAAGAACATCGGCTCCCAGTTGAGGTCGTGCACCTTGCGGATCGCCTGGGCAGCGAATTTCGGTGTCGCCACCACCAGCAGCGCATCGGCGCCGGATGATTGAAGCTCCGATACCTGTGAGTCCACAGTGGGATCGGTCACCTCGTAGGTGATCGACTTGATCACCCGCTTGTCCCAGTCCTTGCCGAGTATGTCGCGAACGCCGGCGGGATAGTCTTTTCCGAAATCGTCGTTCTGATAGAGGATGGCCAGCTTCGCATTCGGGTTCTGCTGCAGCATGTACTTGGTGTAGATCTGCGCTTCCGTCCGGTAGCTCGGCTGCCAGCCGATGGTCCACGGATATTGCTTGTGGTCGCCCCATTTGTCGGCGCCTGTGGCCACGAACAACTGCGGCACCTTGCGCTGGTTGCAATAACGCTCAATCGACGAATTGGTGGGCGTCCCGAGCGTGTGGAACAGGAAATCGACCTTGTCTTCCTCCACCAGCCGGCGGATCTGTTCGACGGTCTTGGGTGGGCTGTAGCCGTCGTCGTAAGACAGGAAGTTGATCTTGCGGCCGCCCACGCCGCCCTGGTCGTTGACCCATTTGAAGAAGCCGACATCGGCCTTGCCAACGCTGGAATACGCCGAGGCGGGGCCGCTATACGGCATGGTGTTGCCGATCTTTATTTCGGTCGCCGTTACACCGGGCGTCGCCGCGGCCCATGTGGGGGTGGTGCTGGCGGCCACCGCGGCGGTAGCGGCTCCGGTCAGGACTGTCCGTCTGTTGATCACTCTTTGTCCTCCCCTGGACATTGATCGGTCCCGGGCCGCGGCTGCGGCAGGAATGCACGAGTGTGGCCCCGATTGCCGGCCGATCTCAAGCGCCGGTGCCGCCGCCCCCCAACGGTGGCCCTTGTCGGCGAAAACGGCTTCCGCTACATGGCGCACTTGGTCGACGGCGGCCGGCGGCGCCCGTAGCTCAATTGGATAGAGCACCAGACTACGGATCTGGGGGTTAGGAGTTCGAATCTTCTCGGG
>DATDIC010000723.1:0-3255 GCA_036521275.1 Acetobacteraceae bacterium | reverse complement strand
CGATCGATCGCCGGCTTGGGTGGTTTGGTCGGCGTGATCTGTGGCGCTGGCACTGGAGGAGTCATGGTAACTTCCTTGTGCGTCGAGCAGCCGCTGCCCAGCACCAGCAGGGCCAGGGCTGGTGCGAGCAGTAAGCGGCTTGTGCGTTCGTGCAACACCCGGGCAGTGTGGCAAGTGCGATGCATCTACTCTGTACGCGTGCGGAGGCTTTGCTCGTAGGATCGCGTGCATCCCGCACGACAAGGCGCGAATCAGAGTGCGCCGACAGGCCGATCAGTGTATGGCGGCGCTTTCTGCGTCCGCTATGACGGCCTCAGTAGCCGGCAGATTGCAGGTACAGGACTACTCCGGCGGCGGCCACGCAATAGATTCCAAACAAATACCAGCGATCGGTCTCGAGCCAGCGGCTGAGCCATTTCAGCCCGATCAGACCCGCGACGAATGCGATCAATGCTCCGAGCAGGCTGAAACCGATGGCCGCATGGACGTCGGCGACGGGCATCGACGGCTGCGCGCGTAGCAATCGCCACGCTTCGCGGGCGATCACCGGCGGCGTCAGCACGACCGCCAATGCAAAGCTGAAAGCCTCCACGCGGCGCCGTGATACATGCAGCAGCATGCCGGTGCTGATCGTGGCGCCAGAGCGCGAAAAGCCACGAAAGGGCAGGCATAGTCCCTGAACCGCGCCAATGACCGCGGACTGTGCGGTGGTGAGTTCAGGCGTGCTGTCCGAGCGGCGGCGGGTGGCGATTCCCGCGATCAGGATCAGGATGCCTACGGCAGCCAGGGCCGGTGCAACCAGCTCGAGATGACTGAACAGGTCCTCGATCTGCCCATTGGGCAAACCGGCGAACGCGGTCTTCTCGATCAACAGCGTCAGCCCGCCGCCGATGACGCCGGTGAGCGCGGTGGCAATCAGGACCCGCACCGCGAAGGACTTGAATGCGGCGGAATTCTGGAAATAAGCCGCACTCCAGGTGCGCCAGAAGTACGCGATGACAGCGAGCATCGTTCCCGTGTGCAGCATGACCAGCAGCAGCGTCATTGGCGCGGAGGAGGGATTCAGCCCCAATAACTTCTCCGCCACCACCACGTGCGCGGAGCTGGAGACCGGCAGCAGCTCCGCCAGGCCCTGGACAATGGCAAGAATTACGACATCGGTCAGCGTCATTGGCCTATGATCTACGAAATCCCTGACCACATGATGACAGCTATCGGCAGCGTGCAGGTGGCGTAAGCATGAAGATGACACGACGACAGATGGGCGCCTCATTCGGTGCGCTGGCTGCCTCCGCAGCACTGGGGCGAGCCGAGGCGGCTTCCCGGAAAAATCCGCTGCCGCAAACGCACCCGAACGCCGTTGCGGCTGCCTTCCCGCGCAAGGCGGATTTCACGATCGCTGAGGGCTTTGCCTATCTGAATGGCGCCTTCAGCCACCCCATGCCGCGCGCATCGGCCGATGCCTGTCACAAGGCCATCGAACAGCGCAACACGTTGTCGCCACCGGGGGTGCCCTTCGTGTTCCTGAATCCTCCACCCGACACCAATCCCATGCCGATCGATCCCAGGGACGCGTTTGCATCACTGATCAACGCCAGGCGGGAAGAGATCAGTTACATCCCGAATACCAGCACCGGCGAAAACCTGGTCATCGACGGGCTGAACATCAGCCGCTTTGATGGAAACGTGGTGACCGACGCGCTTCACTTCGAAGGCGCGCTGGTGCACTTGATGGAACTCAAAAGGCAGGGTCTCGATCTTCGCGTCGTGATGCCACGCGAGGGCCGCGTTCATATGCGGGATCTCGAGCAAGTGGTGGATCGCAATACGAAGCTGGTCGAGATCTCGCTGGTATCGATGTACAACGGCTTCCAGCACGATCTCAAGGCGGTGTGCGATCTGGCACATGCGCACGGTGCCTACGTATACGCCGACATCATTCAGGGCGTGGGCACGGTTCCGCTGGATGTTCGCGCTACCGGCGTCGACTTCGCGGCCACCGCTTCGTACAAGTGGCTGATGGGAGATTTTGGGCTCGGCCTGCTTTTTGTGCGGCAGGAGCTCCTGGGGACGGTGATCCAACGCAAGCACTGGAGCTACGAGTCGAGCCCGGACACGCAGATTCATTTATCTCCTCTCGATCCACAGTACCCTGAGCCCGTGACCTGGACGCCCGGCAGCGATGCGACCCGATACTTTCAGTTGGGCACCATGGCAAATTCAGTCGCAGCGGCGCTGCGGGTGTCAATCCCTTACATCCAGCAGCTTGGAGTAGAAAATATCCAGGCGTGGCGCCAGCCGATGCTCAAGAAGCTGCAGACCGAGATGCCGCGGCTCGGTTTTAGCGCCCAGACTCCGCCGGACAGCACCTCTCCCATCGTGACGTTCGCGCACAGGGACGCCGAGACCATCAGCAAGAAGCTTCGGGCCGCCCATATCGGGGTGACCGTGAACCCGTATTACCTGCGAATTGCCCCATCGATCTATAACGACATGCACGATGTCGACCGCTTACTCGAGGCGCTCGGCTGACGAGCCGCCCATCGCCTATTGGAAGCCACCCGGGGACGCCTCTTCACAAAACTTATCTGAACTTCCAGGCCCTCTGCCAGTCAACCGTCTCGCTGCTGCGACGTTGTGGCGCAGTTGCACGCGGGCAATGCCTGCCAAATAAGGGGAGCGAGACTTGACGGGCATTGCTGCGCGCCATCTCTTTTTGGTGGTTGGACTTACTGCCACGCTGGCGGGATGCGGTGGCAGCGATGACATAGAAAAGCCCCTGACCATCACCATTGCGACGCCGCAGAGCTACTCGATCGGCGGCAGCATCGCCGGCCTTTCCGGCACCGTGGTCCTGCAGGACAACGGCGGCGATAACCTCTCGCTTTCGAACAATACCGCTTTCACCTTCAGCGTCCCGTTACAGCCGAACGCGTCCTATGACGTCACCGTTGCCACGCAACCTGCCAACGAGGTCTGTTCGGTCAGCAACGCGAGCGGCACGGCCACTGCCGCGGTCACGAATGTCATGGTCGTGTGCAGATCGAACTCCGCGACCAGCGATACCTGGACATGGGCTGCTGGCTCCAGCTACGTGAACGCGGCCGGTGTGTACGGCACAGAGGGTACCCCGGCGGCGACCAACACGCCCGGTGCACGCCGCCAGCCCACCGCATGGACCGATACCGCCGGCAACTTCTGGCTGTTCGGCGGCAGCGGTGCGGGCAATGTCGGCACGCTCAATGACCTGTGGAA
>DATDIC010000722.1:0-2024 GCA_036521275.1 Acetobacteraceae bacterium | reverse complement strand
CACATGAAAGCCTGGGAACTGATCGAGGCCAGCCGCTGTCGTGGCCTCACCCGCGGCGGCGCGATGGTGTCCGAAAAACACTGCAACTTCCTGATCAACACCGGCACCGCCACCGCCGCCGACATCGAGGCGCTGGGCGAGGAAGTACGCCACCGCGTCCAGACCACCACCGGCGTCACGCTGGAATGGGAAATCCACCGCATCGGCGTACCCGCCGAAAGGATAGCCGCATGACCCGCGTCTCCGTGCTCTATGGCGGCATCTCCGCCGAACGCGAGGTCAGCCGCTCCACCGGCCTGCAAGTCATCGCGGCATTGCGTGAGGCCGGCTTCGACGTGGACCCGGTCGAGGTCACCGAAGACCTCACCGCCGTCATCGCCGCACTCACCCCGAAGCCGGACGCCGTGTTCAATGCGCTGCACGGCCGCTACGGCGAAGATGGCGCCATCCAGGGCGTGCTCGACTGGCTCGGCATTCCCTACACCCATTCCGGCGTGCGCGCGTCAGCTCTCGCCATGGACAAGGTCGCCGCCAAGGCGGTGTTCGCCGCCGCCGGCCTGCCGGTCGCCCGTGGCCGCGTGATCTGCATGCAGGACCTCGAAGCCGACGACCCGTTCGCCCGGCCGTACGTGGTGAAACCAATCAGCGAAGGCTCCTCGGTCGGTGTCGCGATCCTTCGCAATGGCGACAACCGCCGCGTGGAGATCGCCCGCTCCTGGCCGTTCGGCACCCACGCGCTGGCCGAGGAATACGTCCCCGGCCGCGAGCTGACCGTCGCGGTCATGGGCGACCGCCCGCTTGCCGTCACCGAGATCATCGCCGAGGCCGGCAGCTTCTACGACTACGATTCCAAATACGCCGACGGCGGCTCCCGCCACATCATCCCCGCCCGCGTGCATCCCGACACCTACGACCGCGCCCTGGACGTGGCGCTCGCCGCACATCGCGCGCTCGGCTGCCGCGGCGCCACCCGCGCCGATTTCCGCTACGACGACACCGAAGGCGAGCCGGGCCGCCTCGTGCTTCTGGAAGTCAACACCCAGCCCGGCCTCACTCCCACCTCGCTGCTGCCGGAACAGGCCGCGCATCACGGCATGAGCTTCCCGCGCCTGTGCGCCTGGATGATCGAGAACGCGACATGCCGCGTGTAGCCCGCACCCCGCGCAACTCGGTCAATGACCGGCCGGCCCGGCTCAAGCTGCTGTTGCGCCGGCAGAAGCGCCTGCTGCGCCCCAGCGCCTGGGTCGTTGCCGCCGGCGTGGCCGTGCTGCTCGGCGTGGTCATCGTCCACTCCGCCGAACCGGGCGGCATGATGGCGCGGACGCAGGAGCGGCTGCTTGCCGCCACCGGGTTCACTGGCCTGCGCGTCACCGAGATCCGCATCGAGGGCCGCGCCAACACGCCCGAACCGCTGCTCCGCGCCACGCTCGGCGTGTCGTTGGGCGACCCCATCCTCGGCTTCTCGATCGCCCAGGCGGAACGCCGCATCGAAACCTTGTCCTGGGTCGATCATGCCACCATCGAACGCCGCCTGCCCGGCACCATCGTGGTGCAACTGCACGAACGCCGCCCATTCGCCATCTGGCAGAACCAGGGCAAGTTCGTGCTGATCGATCGCGCCGGCCAGGTGGTCACCAATGAAAACGTCGCCGACTTCCGCCAGCTTCCGCTGCTGGTCGGACCCGGCGCGCCGGACGGCGCCGCCGAGCTCATCGACGCCCTGAACGACCACCCGAAGATTTCCGGCCGCGTGGTTGCGGCCGTGCGCATCGGCCAGCGCCGCTGGAACCTGCAGATGAAATCGGGAATGGACGTCCTGCTGCCCGAGGACCACGAAGCCGTCGCCCTGGACCGGCTGAGCACGCTGGAGCAGCAGCACCAGCTTCTCGATCGTCCGTTGCAACGCATCGACCTGCGCCTGCCGAACCAGTTGGTGCTTCACCCGATCCCCGGATCGCTGCCCGCCGCAGCGCCAACCAGAAAACAGACGTAGGGCGCTGTGATGACATTCCAAAAACCGATGC
>DATDIC010000721.1:0-5407 GCA_036521275.1 Acetobacteraceae bacterium | reverse complement strand
AAATGGATGGCTGACCGGGCGGAGGATTTCGCCAGCACCTCGCAGGGCCGCGACAACCACACGCGCGCGCGGCTGGCGCTGGATGCAGACGGACGATTCCTGGCGCTCGACGTATCGACCGTGGCCAATCTCGGGGCGTACATCGCCGGATATGGGCCGGGAACATCGACTAGTGCGCCGTCCACCGCGATGGGCGGCCCTTACAATATCCAAGCCGTGTTCATGGACGTGCAGGGCGTTCTCACCAATACGCTGCCGATCGACGCCTATCGTGGCGCAGGGAAGCCGGAAGCGAATTACCTCACGGAACGGCTGATCGACCGCGCCGTGCACCTGCTCCAGGCCGATCCGTTCGAGCTGCGCCGCCGCAACCTGGTCGCCGATTTTCCGCATCGCAGTGGGCTCGGCATCCTGATCGACAGCGGCGGTTTCGTTGCCAACCTCGACACCGCGGAGCGCGAAGCGGATCGCCCCGGGTTCGCCGCACGGCGTGCAGCGTCCGGCGCGCGCGGTATGTTGCGCGGGCTTGGTGTCGGCTGCTTCCTGGAAACCGCTCGCGGTCAGCCGAACGAGGCTGCGGAGATCCGTTTCCAGCCCGATGGACGCATCGCCTTGCTGGTTGGCACGCAGTCCAACGGCCAGGGACACGAGACCAGCTATCCGCAGATCGCCGCCGAGCTGTTCGGACTGCCGATCGAGACCTTTCAATACGTGCAGGCCGACACTGGCGTAATCGCGACCGGCGGCGGGCATGGCGGCGCGCGCTCCATGCATATGGGTGGCGCCGCGCTGGTGAAGGCGGCCGAGTTGGTCATCGCCAGGGCGACGCCGCTGGCCGCGCGGCTGTTGCAGGCAACGCCAGCCGACATCGTGTTTGCCGATGGCCGGTTCGCGACCCAGGACGGCCGCGGCGTCGATCTGCTCGCCGTCGCCCGCGACGCGGCTGATCCGGACACTGGAGAAACGCTCGACACGCGTGCCGAGAACATCTGCGACGTGTTCACCTTCCCCAGCGGCTGCCACGTCGCCGAGGTGGAAATCGATCCCGCCACCGGGGCGGTCACGCTCGATCGCTACACCGCGGTCGATGATTTCGGCCGGCTGATCAACCCGCTGCTCACGGTCGGGCAGGTGCAGGGAGGTGTGGCGCAGGGCATCGGCCAGGCGCTGCTGGAACACACGGTGTACGATCCCGACTCCGGCCAGTTGCTCAGCGGCACGCTGATGGATTACGCACTGCCGCGCGCGGACCATCTGCCCGACTTCGCGATCACGCTGGTCGAGCAACCGACCGCGGCAAACAGCCTGGGCGTGAAAGGCTCCGGACAGGCGGGCGCGATGGCGGCGCCGCAGACGGTGATCAATGCCGTCCTGGATGCGCTTGCACCGCTCGGCGTGACCCATATCGACATGCCGGCGACGCCGCAGCGTGTCTGGGACGCGATCCGTTCAGCCGATCCGCAGCAGGCGTGATCCTTCGCCGCGCAGGTATTTCACCCCCGCCTCGGTGTGCGGCGTCAATTTATCGACCAGCGACCAGAACCGCTTGCCGTGATTCATGTGCCGCAGATGCGCGACCTCATGCGCCACCACGTAGTCCTGCACGAATGGGGGCGCCATGATCAACCGCCAGCAGAACGCCAGCGACCCGTCGGACGTGCAGCTTCCCCAACGGCTGCGGGTGTCCTTCACCGACACGCGACCCACCTGAAGCCCAACCAGCGCCGCCTTCGCGATGGCCTGCATCGTCAGACGCCGCCGCGCTTCAGCACGCAGAAAATCCAGCACGCGCCGGCGCAGGAATTCGGGCGCCCCCGACACGTGCAGCACGGCGTCTTCGATCCAGACGCCGCCGCGCGCGTGTGGGGTGTGACAGATCATCAGCGGCACGCCATCGATCGGCACGGATGCTCCGTTCTCGAAGCGCACGATGTCCGGCAAGGCAGCAAGCCGGTCCGTGACCCAGTCCGCGTGCGTCATCAGCAAGGCGACGCCGGCGCCGCGCCCGGCCCGCAGCGGCAATGTCACGATCACGGCGCCGCCACACGGATCGATGCGCAGGCTTACACGCCGGGCGCGCGCGCTGCGGCGCCACTCGATCCGCGCCGTTCCACCCGGCAGCTCGAATGTCTCGGAGAAAGGAACGTTCATTTTTGCCAGCAACAGCGATTCACGCCGATTCGTCAATCACTTCGTGCGTCGGTCGCGGCGCCGCGGCGCGCCGCAACCGGTCGTTGATCGCCAGCCCCAGACCCCGCTCCGGCACCGGCATGGCGGCGATCCGCGCAAGCCCACGCCTGTTCGCCTCTGCGTCGAGCTGCCGCAGCCCGATGAAAAGCCTTGCTGCTGCCTCTATCAGATCGCCATGTGGACTCAGGTTGAACACCGTTCCCGCGCCGGCAAGCGCGCCACCAAACGCGAGCAGCGCTTCGTCGGCTGACACGGTGTGCGCATTCAGCCGCACGGGACACGATGGCGCATAATGCGACACCCCCAAGCCCGGCGACCGCACAGTCTTCGCGTCGCCGATTCGCGCGACCGGCCCGATCAGCGCCTCGATCGCTTCCAGCGTCACACCGCCTGGACGCAGCAGCACCGGATGATCGCCGCTCAGGTCCAGCACGGTGGATTCCACGCCGACGGTGCATATGCCGCAATCCAGCACGGCCGCGACTTGTTCACCAAGCTCCTCGATCACATGCAGCGCCGTGGTCGGGCTGACGCGCCCCGAGCGGTTCGCGGAGGGTGCGGCGATGGGCAACGCTGTCGCCGCCATCAGCGCGCGCGCCGCTGGATGCGACGGAACGCGTACCGCCAACGTGTCCAGCCCAGCGCCGGTCAGCATCGCGACGCGGCTATCGTCGCGTCGCGGCAGCACCAGTGTCAGCGGGCCCGGCCACAACCGTTCCGCCAGCGTGTCCGCCGCTGCACCCGGCACCACGTCCCTGAATGCCGACGCAGCGTCTGCATAGTGACAGATCAGCGGATTGAACCGTGGCCGTCCTTTCGCCGCGAACACGGCGGCGACCGCACGCGGGTTGGTCGCGTCAGCACCCAGGCCATAGACGGTTTCCGTTCCGAACGCAACCAACTCTCCGGAGCACAGCAATGTCGCTGCCCGCGTGATCCCCACCGTGTCCGGCACCAGTAATTCCATACGACGTCCCATAGCGGCGAGCCCCGGGCATGGCAAAGGCGCCATCCGCTGATACACTGATCCCGAACAGGCATCCGGAGTTGTCCGCATCATGATCGATATCGCCTTCGCCAAGCCCGTGTTGCCCAAATCTGGTGCCCTCGTGCTGCTGGTCAGCGAAGGTGCGAGCCCGTCCGGAGTGTGGCAGCAAGCTGACGAGGCAACCGGCGGCGCGATTGCCCGCGCGCTGGCGGCGGCCGAGTTCAAGGGCGCGAAGGGGAAGACCTGCACGATCCTGGCGCCGGGTGCCGGGCTCTCGCGGGTGGTCGCTGTGGGCGTCGGCAAACTGGCCGATGCGACCGGGCTGGTGCTGGAACAGGCCGGCGGCCATGCGGTGACGGCGCTGGGCCGCGATGCGGAGGCCAGCATTGCCGCCGACACGCTCTCGCCGGACCAGGGGGCGCAAGCGGCCCTGGGTGCCGCGCTGCGGGCTTATCGTTTCGATCGCTACCGCACGAAGGAAAAGCCGGAAGACAAGCCGAAGCTGCAACGCCTGTCGGTGCTCAGTGCCGATCCGGCGCGCGCCACGGCCGCCTGGCAGCCGCTGCGGGCCACCGCCGAGGGTGTGTTCCTCACCCGCGATCTGGTCAGCGAACCGCCGAACGTGCTGAACCCGGCGGAAACGGCGGAAAGATGCCGCAAGCTGGCCGAACTGGGCGTGGACGTGCAGGTGTTCCTGCCGGAGGAGATGCGCAAGCTGGGCTTCGGCGCGTTGCTGGGCGTGGCGCAGGGCAGCGTGAACGAGCCGCGCATGGTGGTGATGCGCTGGAACGGCACCGGGCGCGATGGTGGCCGGCCGGTGGCGTTCATCGGCAAGGGCGTGACGTTCGACACCGGCGGCATCAGCATCAAGCCGGCCGGCGGCATGGAAGACATGAAATGGGACATGGCGGGCGCCGGCACGGTGATCGGCCTGATGGCGGCATTGGCCGGGCGCAAGGCCAAGGTCGATGCGGTCGGGCTGGTCGGGCTGGTGGAGAACATGCCCAGCGGCAGCGCGCAGCGACCAGGCGATGTGGTGAAAAGTGCCTCCGGCCAGACCATCGAGGTGATCAACACGGACGCGGAAGGCCGCCTCGTGCTGGCCGATGTGCTGTGGTACTGCCAGCAGCGGTTCGATCCGACATTCATGGTCGATCTGGCGACGTTGACCGGGGCGATCATCGTCTCGCTGGGCCATGAGCATGCCGGATTGTTCAGCAACAATGACGAGCTGGCGCAGCGGTTGGCTGTTGCGGGTGCCAGTACCGGGGAGAAGGTCTGGCGCATGCCGTTGGGCGACGAATACGACAAGCTGATCAAGTCGGACATCGCTGACATGAAGAATATCGGCGGCCGCCCCGGCGGGTCCATCACCGCGGCGCAGTTCATCCAGCGCTTCGTCAACGACAAGCCGTGGGCGCACCTGGACATTGCCGGCATGGCCTGGGCGACGAAAGACGCGCCATGTGTGCCGAAGGGCGCAACTGCATATGGCGTGCGGCTGCTGGACCGGCTGGTGGCCGAGCACTACGAGGACAAGTGACGGAAATCGGCTTCTATCACCTGACCCGATCAGGGATCGACGCCGCACTGCCGCAGCTTCTCGGGCGCAGTCTGGCCGCTGGGCAACGGGCGTTGGTCCTGTGCCGCTCGGCGGAGCGCGTGACCGAACTCGACACCATGCTGTGGGCCTGCGCGCAGCCGGACTGGCTGCCGCACGGCACGCCGAAGGATGGCGATGCCGACCTGCAGCCGATCTGGCTGGATACGGACGACAGCGCGCCGAACGGAGCACGTTTCCTGTTCGTGATCGACGGCGCCGAAACCGGGCGCCTGGCGGCGTTCGATCGCGTTTTCGATCTGTTCGACGGCAAGGATGACGCAGCGGTGGCGGCGGCGCGCACGCGGTGGGGTGCTGCGCGCGAAGCTGGTTTCAGTTTGACCTATTGGCAGCAGACGGACCGCGGGTGGGAACGGAAGGGATAAGCGGTTCCGAGAGCTATACGAGCCATCGTAGTCATTCCCGCGAAACGCGGGAATGCACGCAAAGCCTCGGAATCTCGTGGGCTTTCGGCTGGATGCCCGCTTTCGCGGGCATGACGGATGGCTACCGCTTTCGCGGACATGACAGATGGCTACCGCTTTCGCGGGCATGACGGATGGGTCCCGCTTTCGCGGGCATGACGGATCGAGCGTGTTGATCCGTGCGGGGTGGTAATGGCGGGGTAC
>DATDIC010000720.1:0-6923 GCA_036521275.1 Acetobacteraceae bacterium | reverse complement strand
AACGAGCGGCGTGGTGGGCGACAAAGACGTGGATGGCCGGCCCCTCGGGACGAGCCCGCGGGCATGCTTCGCCGGCCATGACGGGGATGCCGGCCGTGACGCGGGCTGCCGGCCGTGACGGGGGCTGCCGGGCGTGACGGGGGATGCCGGGCGTGACGGGGAATGCCGGGCGTGACGGGGGATGCCGGCCAAGGAAAAGGCCAGCATCAACGCGGGGTGGTATTATAGGAAGCTGCCGCCTTGGGCGCAGCCGAGCATGCAGAAATTGCCGTTCATTGCCCCTTCAGCCTCGATGGTCGCGACGTTCGCCATGTGGATGAAGGGCAGGTTGGTAACCAACGCCAGCGTCTGGTCCGGCCCGAGCGTGTAGATCGGACCGCTGAGGAAGGCCAGCGCCGCCTGCCGGTCGCCGTGCGTCATCGCGGCGGCCGTGTTCAGCATGCTGTTGACCACGAACTGCGATGAAGCGGTGGGCGCGATGCCGAGCGCGCGGCGCATCGCGGTGCGGGCGTCGACCATCTGGTCGGCGATGATCGGGCTGAACGACATCCAGGCGGGGCTGTTGACCAGCGCGCCTCCCAGGTAGTCCAGCGTCGCGATGGCGCGGGCGCCGGAGGTTGGGTCATTGCGCGTGCGGCTGGGGCTGGCGAACGCCCAGGCGGCGTACTGGATGGCATTGGCGGGGTCGCCGAGCCCGCTCTGCGGCGGCATCTGCGCCGCGTCGACGCGCGGGCCGGGCGTGCAGCCGGTGAAAGCCAGCAGGCAGGCGAGCAGGGCAAAACGGAGCAGCATGGCCGTACCCCCGGGCAGGTATCGACTGGGTGAGACGTGGATGCCCGCTTTCGCGGGCATGACGAGGGGGGCGGGCATGACGATGTGTTGCAGCGGGCATGACGATGTGATGCTGCGGGCATGACGATGTGTTGGAATAGCTGCGGTGCCGCGGGAAAGTTGCAAGGGATAGAAGATCAGCCGGCGAGTTCAGCCAGCATGCGGACGGCGGTGCCGAGCTCGGCATAACGCAGCGTGAGTGGGGTGATGCCGAAGCGAAGCACGTCCGGCGGGCGGTAGTCGCCGATCACGCCGCGCGCGGCCAGACGCTGCATGATCGCCTGGGCGTTGGGGTGGCGCAGGCAAACTTGGCTGCCGCGCCGGTGCGGGTCGGTCGGGGTGATGACGGTGAAGCCGGCGGCGGCTGCGGCTGTCATGAACAGGCCGGTCATGCGCAGCGATTTGTCGCGTAGCGCTGCCATGTCGGCCGACAGCGCGATGTCGACGCCGACCTCCAGCGCCGCCAGGCTGAGGATGTGCGGGGTTCCCACCAGTGCGCGGCCGATCCCCTCGGCCGGGCGCCAGGCGGGCGAGAACGCGAACGGCTCGGCGTGGCCGATCCAGCCGGTCAGCGGCATGTCGGCGTGCTGGTGCGCGGGCGCGATATAGAGGAAGGCCGGCGCGCCGGGTCCGCCGTTGAGGAACTTGTAGCCGCATCCGACGGCGAAATCGGCGCCGCACGCCGCGACCGCCAAGGGGACGGCGCCGGCGGAGTGGGCGAGGTCCCAGATGGTCAGGGCGCCGGCGGCGTGGGCGGCCTGTGTCAGGCCCGCCATGTCGTGCATCCGCCCGGTCGCGTAGTTGACGTGCGTCAGCAGCAACAGGGCGACCGAGTCGTCGAGTGCCGCCTCGATCGCGTCCGGCTCCGCGAGCCGGATCTCGTGGCCGCGTCCGAGCAGGCGGGACAGGCCTTGCGCCATATAGAGATCGGTCGGGAAATTCCCTGGTTCGGAGAGGATCACTCGCCGGTCGGGCCGCAGCGAGAGGGCGGCGGCGAGCAGCTTGAACAGGTTCACCGAGGTGCTGTCGCAGGCCGCGGTGCAGCCGGGGGCGGCGCCGATCAGCCGGCCGATCTTGTCGCCGACAAGCAGCGGCAGGGCCATCCAGCCGTTCTTGTCCCACGAGCCGATGAGATCGTGGCCCCATTCCTGGTCTATCACGCGCGCGAGCCTGGCCTTGGTGGCGCGTGGCACGGGGCCGAGCGAGTTGCCGTCCAGGTAGATGACGCCGTCCGGCAGGTCGAACAGGTCGCGGAAGCCGGATAACGGGTCTTGCCGGTCCAATCGCTCGAAGTCCGTCATGATAATGTGATACCGGCCCTATTGGGGGGACTCCCCGCGCGACCCCTCCCCTAACCCCTCCCGCAAGGGGAGGGGAAGTAGAAAGCACCCGCCGCGCAACCCGCCCGACTGCGTGACGTTTCGGTTGCGGTCATGATCATCGCCTGCTCCGATTGCGGGACCATCCAGCGGTTGCCGCATCTGCATCGCGGCAGCCGGCTGCTCTGCCGCCGCTGCGACAAGGTGCTGGAACGCACTGCCGGGCGGAGCCTGGATGCGGCGCTGGCGCTGTCGGCGGCGACCCTGATCCTGTGGTTTCCCGCCAACCTGGCGACGCTGCTGAGCATGCAGGTGCTCGGCATCGAGCGGTCGAGCCGGCTGGGCTCGGGCGTTGTCGCGATGTGGACCGAGGGCTGGCCCGAGCTCGCATTGGTGGTCGGGCTGCAAGGGGTGGTGCTGCCGTTCGTGCGGTTCGGGCTGCTGACCGCGGCGCTGGCCTCGATCCGCTTCCATTTCCAGGGACCTTGGACCGGCCCGGTGTTTCGCTGGGCGCAGCGGCTCGATCTGTGGGCGATGCCGGACGTGTTCCTGTTCGGGGCGGTGGTCGGCTACAGCCGCATCCGCAGCGTGATCCCGGTCACCATCGGTGTGGGTGGGTGGTCGCTGATCGCGGCGGCCGGGCTGACCATGCTGACCCGCGCCAGCCTGGACGCGTTCTCGGTCTGGCGGACGATCCAGCCGCCGGACAGCCCGCCGGCCGGTCCGCGCATCGCCTGCACGGGGTGCGACATGGTGCTGCCCGCACGCATGAACGGCGGCCGCTGCCCGCGCTGCGCCGCCCGGCTATGGGCGCGCAAGCCACGCTCCACCGTGCGCGCCGCGGCGCTGGTGGTGGCGGGCTACCCGCTATACCTGGCGGCGAACTATTTCCCGATGAACGTGCAGGACCAGTTCGGGCAGGTGAGCAACCAGACGATTTTCTATGGGATCGAGCGGTTGCTCACGAGCGGGTTCTGGCCGCTCGCCGCGATCATATTCATTGCCAGCATCATGATACCACTGGCCAAGCTGCTGGGCATGAGCTGGCTGCTGTGGTCGGTGCATCACCGCTCTGGACGGCGGCTGCGGCGCAAGACGCGGATCTACCGGTTCATCGAGGAAATCGGCCGCTGGTCGAATATCGACGTATTCACCATCACCATCTTTCTTCCCATCATGCAGCTCGACGGGTTTGTGCGGATGCACGCTGGCACCGGGGCACCGGCCTTCCTGGCGGTGATCGTGCTGACGATGATCGCGGTGCGCATGTTCGATCCGCGGCTGATGTGGGACCATGCAGGAGAGCCGGCGTGAGTCCGAACGAAGGGGTTCCGCCCGAGCACGAGCCCGATCCGGGCCCCACCTCCTCGCGGGTCGAGGCTGATGCGCCGCCGGCCAAGGAACAGCGCAGCCGGCTGCCGGGGTGGATCTGGGCGGTTCCGATCGCGGCGCTGATCATTGTCGGGTGGCTGGGGGTCAGGCAGTTCACCACCAGCGGGCCGCTGATCAAGGTGACGTTCGATGGGGCGAGCGGCATCCAGGCCGGCAGCACCGAGGTGCATTATCAGGGCATGAAAGTGGGGCAGGTGGACAGCTTCCACTTGCAGAAGGATCTTCGCCACGTGGACGTGTCGATCCGGATGGATGCGGACATGGAGGGGCATCTCGGCAAGGGCACGGAGTTCTGGATTGAAAACGCGCGGCCGAGCCTGACCGACCTGTCGTCGCTGAAGTCGATCGTGTCCGGCCCGACGATCGGGATTTCGCCGAAGCCGGGAGGCAAGCAGGACCATTACGACGGGTTGTCCGAGGCGCCGATCGTGCCCGATACGGTGCCCGGGCGCTATTACGTGGCGCAGACCGGGGCGTTGGGCAATGTTTCGCGCGGGTCGGACATCTATTTCCATGATCTGCAGGTGGGCAAGGTGACCGATACCGCGCTGCGGCCGGACCGCAGCTTCGACGTGACGATGTTCGTGCAGCAGCCGTATGACGCCCTGGTGCGCACCGGCACGCGGTTCTGGAAGGCCGGCGCGGTGCAGCTTTCAATGCAGGGCAACGGTCCCAAGCTGCAGATGCAATCGCCGGCGGCGCTGCTGCAGGGCGCCATCGATTTTGCCACGCCCGATGAGGCGCGCAACGCGCCGGAAGCGCCGGGGCATCAGCGATTCGCGCTGTACGAGGGCAAGGACGCGGCCGACTACGCGCCGGGGCCGCACGCGGTGACATATCGGGTGGTGTTCGACGCGTCCGGGGGCGGGCTGGATGCGGGGGCGCCGGTGGAGCTGGCGGGCAAGCGCGTGGGCACGGTACAGGCCAGCACGCTGCAATACGATTCGAGCTCGGGCAAGCTGACCGAACTGGTTACCTTGGCAATCGAGCCGTCCGATATCACGCTGGTCGGCAAGGCAGCCTGGCCGGCCGATGCGCGCCACGAGATGGACGCCTTGCTGGACCGGCTGATCGGGGAGGGGTTGCGCGCGCAGCTCGGTGCCTCGGTGCCGGTGGTGGGGGCGAAGGACGTGGAGCTGGCGTTCGTGCAGGGCGCCGGGGCGGCGGCGCTGCTGCCCGGCGATCCGCCGGAGATACCGGCGCAGTCGGGCGGCGGCGGCATCGAGGGCGTGATGACGGCGGTGAACAGCATTGCCGGCAAGATACAGTCGCTGCCGCTGGACCAGATCGGCGACAACATCCGCAGCATCACGGCGCATATCGCCGAGCTGGCGAAGTCGCCGCAACTGCAGGACACGCTGGATAACCTGGATCATTCGGTCGCCAACGTGGAGCACATGACGGCGGCGGCCGACAAGCAGGTGCCGCAGATCATCACCGAGTTGCGCCGCGTGGCCAGCGAGGCGGAGGCGACGATCGCGTCGGCGCGCGGTATCATCAGCAACCAGTCGGGCGTGACGGCGAGCGGCGTGGACACCACGGGACTGGCGCAGACGCTGTATCAGCTCAGTCAGGCGGCGCGATCGGTGCGGGAACTGGCGGACGAGTTGCAGCGGAATCCGGCGGCGCTGATCCGGGGCCGGGGGTGAGGGGCGTGCCGGGTGAGTGGGCGCGGCGCGGGCGGCGTTCGCGGCGGCTGTGGGTGGCCGGGATTGCGGCATTGCTGTTCGGGTGCAGCAGCCCGCCCACGCATTTCTATACGCTGACGGCGGTGCCGCCGGCGCGTCCGGTGACTGCCGGCGTTCCGCTGTCGCCGCCGATCGAGGTGGGCGATGTGCCGGTGCCGGCGGTGCTGGACCGCGACGCGATCGTGCTGAGCGAGGGCGACCGGCTGGATATTTCCGGGCAGGACGAGTGGGGCGCGCCGCTGGGCCGGCTGATACGCCAGACGCTGACCGCCGATATGATGTTCCGCCTGCCGCCGGGCTCCGTGCTGGCGCCGGGCAGCACGGCGCCGCGATCGGGGTTGCGGATATTGTCGGTGAACGTTCTGCGCTTCGGCGGGGATGCGGCGGGGACGGTGGTGCTGGACGCGAGCTGGTCGCTGCTGAAAGCCGGCACGTCCGACGTGCTGCGCAGTGGCCACGAGGTGATCCATGCACGCGCGGCCTCTGGCAAGGTTGCCGACGTGGTACCGGCGATGGGCCAGGCGCTGGGGGAGCTGGCGGATCGGCTTGCGGGGGCGATTGCGGGGTGAGGGCGGCCCGCCGCGCGCGATGGCTCCCGTGGGTCGTTTTGGAAGGGGGAGGGGGATTTTAGTCCGGACCGTATTGGGAATGACTGATCGTGGTGGTGCATGGAGTAAGGTGAAGCGAACGAGCGGCGTGGTGGGGGACGAAAGTCGTGGATGGCCGGCCTTCGCCGGCCATGACGGAAAAGGGGCCGGCTGTGATGGAAAAGGGCCGGCTGTGACGGAAAGGGCCGGGCGTGACGGGAAGGGCCGGGCGTGATGGGTGGCATTGGTCCGCGCTGGAACTCGCTGACGGGTCAGGAAGGAAACGCGACGTGAGACTCCCGCTTCGCCGGCGAGATCTGCTGATCTCGGGTGTGGCATTTGGTGCAGCCGGGTCGCTGCCGGCGGCTCGGGGGGAGGCCGCACCGGCGCCGACAACACTGACTGCGGGGCGCCGCTCGCTGGACGTGAACGGAAAAGCCGCCAGCGTGTTTGCTCTGACGCAGCCGGACGGGACGTCGGGACTGACCGCGTCTGTGAAAGATCCGTTTCGCGTGCACCTGGTGAACGACGCCGGCGTGGAGACCCTGATCCACTGGCACGGGCTGACGCCGCCGTACCAGCAGGACGGCGTGCCGGGATTGTCCGGCCCGCCGATCGGCGCGGGTGCCACGGCCGCCTACGACTTCCCGCTGCGCCAGGCCGGCACGTACTGGATGCATTCGCATGTGGGGTTCCAGGAGCAGCAGCTCATGACTGCTCCGCTGATTATCCACGCCGCTGCGGCGCCCACGGAACGCGAACTGGTGGTGATGCTGCACGACTTTTCGTTCACCACCCCGGACGAGATTTTTGCCCGGCTGCGCGGACGATCCGGCGCAAATGCCTCCAGCGGCGTGAGGCAGACGGGTGGCATGCAGATGCAGACGGGTGCGGCGCCCGACCTGAACGACGTGTCCTACGATGCCTTCCTCGCCGACGACCGCACGCTCGCCGATCCGTCGGTGGTGCGGGTGGACCCTGGGGAGCGGCTGCGGTTGCGCATCATCAACGGTGCCTCGGCCAGCAACTTCCACCTGCGGCTCGGTGGGCTGAAGGCACGCGTGATGGCGGTGGATGGACAGCCCGTCCAGCCGATGACCGTCAGC
>DATDIC010000719.1:0-12694 GCA_036521275.1 Acetobacteraceae bacterium | reverse complement strand
TCTAAATCACGGGCTCATTTGCTCCTTCCGGCAACAGCCGGTGGGACGCGGACGGTGGAGGGCCGGATGGCTGACAAGCCCATCGTGTTCATCGACGGCGAGGCAGGAACCACCGGCCTCGGCATCCGCGAACGCCTGCTCGCGCTGCGCGAGGTCGAGTTGCGCAGCCTGCCGGCCGAGCGGCGCAAGGATCCCGCCGCCCGCCGCGACGTGATGGCCGGGGCCGACCTCGTCGTGCTGTGCCTGCCCGACGATGCCGCTCGCGAATCGGTTGCCCTCGCGGACGGGCTAGGCAATGCGGCGCCCAGGCTGCTGGACGCCAGCACGGCTCATCGCGTGCACCCGGACTGGACCTATGGGTTCGCTGAACTGGCCCCGGGTCAGCCGGAGCGGATCGCGACGGCCCGCAAGGTCGCCAATCCGGGATGCTACCCGACCGGCGCAATCGCACTGATCCGTCCGCTGGTGGATGCGGGCCTGATGCCGCCCGACTACCCGGTCACGATAAACGCCGTCAGCGGCTACTCCGGCGGCGGACGCGCCATGATCGAGGCGCATGAGCGTGATGGCGGCCCGGCGTTCGCGCTCTATGCCCTCGGGCTGGAGCACAAGCATGTGCCGGAGACGCAGCTTTATGCCGGGCTCACGCGGCGCCCGATCTTCGCCCCAGCGGTCGGGCATTTCCGTCAGGGCATGTTGGTCTCGGTCCCGCTGCATCTGGACACGCTGGCGGGAAAGCCCACCGGCGCGGACCTCCGTTCTGTGCTCGAGACCCGATACGCAGACAGTGAGCTGATCCGTGTGGCCTCGGCCGACAAATCGACCAAGCTGGAACCGCAGGCGCTCAACGGCACCAACCTGCTGGAGCTGTTCGTCGCTGCCAACGAACCGCAACGGCAGGCCGTTCTGCTGGCGCGGCTGGATAATCTCGGCAAGGGCGCATCGGGCGCGGCGGTGCAGAACCTGTGCCTGATGCTGGGAATTGCCGATGCCTGACACGCCGCCTGGCCCACCCGGGATCCGCGCGATCGGTCATGGACCCCTCTATTCGCTGGACGGCATCAGCCCACGTGTCCACCCGACCGTGTTCATCGCACCCACCGCCGCGGTCATAGGGGATGTGGAGATCGGGCCGGAGTCCGGGATCTGGTTCGCCTGCGTCGTGCGCGGTGACACCAACATCATTCGCATCGGCGCGCGCACCAATATCCAGGACGGCGCGATCATCCATGTCGACGCGGTCACCTATCCCACGATCATCGGCGATGACGTCACGGTAGGCCACGCGGCCATCATTCACGCCTGCACGCTGAAGGACCGCGCCTTCGTCGGCATGGGCGCCACCGTGCTGGACGGCGCCGTCATCGAAGCGGGCGGGATGCTTGGCGCCGGTGGATTGCTGACGCCGGGCAAAATTATCGGACGCTATGAGTTGTGGACCGGGGCACCAGCCCGGCTCAAACGCGTCATGACAGAGGATGAGCGGCGCGGGTTTGACCGCAATGCAGCCGAGTACCGGCGATTGGCCGGCCGCTACCGGGCGGGGTTCGGGATGCCCTCACCCGGATCGCTGCGCGATCCGACCTCTCCCGCGTAGCGGAAGAGGTGAAGGGAGGAATCATGACAGACTATCCTGCCGATACGGTCGTCGAACTGTTGTCGCGCGGAGCGGCGGCGGATCGGGCAATCGGCGCACCGGGGCGCACCTGGCTGACGCATGGCCGACTGCGGGAGCTGGTGCGCCGAACGGTCGGCGACCTGAACCGCCTGGGCATCGGACGCAACGACCGCGTGGCGATCGTGCTGCCGAATGGGCCGGAAATGGCAACTTCGTTCGTCACCATCGCTGCGGCGGCCACCACGGCCCCACTCAATCCCGCCTACAAGACCGAGGAGTTCGAATTCTACCTGTCCGACCTGAATGCCAGGGCGCTGGTCATTCAGCAGGGTATGGACAGCCCCGCTCGCGCCGTCGCCAGCGCCCGCAACATCCCGATCATCGAGTTGGTTCCCCAGCCGGACGGCCCGGCCGGAACCTTCACCCTGGCGCCGCCGGCCCGCATGTCCGGCACACCGAACCAGGGTGGCACCGCCGGCGCCCAGGACGTCGCACTGGTGCTCCACACCTCCGGCACCACGTCGCGGCCCAAGATCGTGCCGCTGCGGCACATCAACATCACCGCCTCGGCCTACCACATCGGCGCCACGCTGAAGCTGACGCCGGACGATGTGTGCCTCAACATCATGCCGCTGTTCCATATCCACGGGCTGATGGCCGCCACCCTGGCCAGCCTCGCGGCCGGCGGCGGCGTCTGCTGCTCCCCCGGCTTCAATGCCTTCCGCTTCTTCGGCTGGTTCAATGAGGTGCGGCCGAGCTGGTTCACCGCCGTCCCGACGATGCACCAAGCCATCCTCAACCTGGCGGGCCGCAACGAAGCGGCGATCCGCAACGGACGGCTGCGCTTCATCCGCTCGTCCTCCTCGTCGCTGCCGCCGCAGGTGATGGAGCGGATGGAGGCGGTTTTCGGCGTGCCGGTGATCGAAGGGTACGGCATGACGGAAGCGGCGCACCAGATGGCATCGAATCCGCTGCCGCCAGGCAAGCGCTATCCGGGATCGGTCGGCGTGGCGGCGGGACCTGAGATCGCCGTCATGGACGCTGCGGGCAACTTGCTGCCGGCGGGCGAGTTGGGCGAGGTGGTGATCCGAGGGCGCGACGTTACCTCGGGGTACGAGAACAATCCGGAGGCCAATGAAAAGGCGTTTACCAACGGCTGGTTCCGCACCGGGGATCAGGGATTCCTGGACGAGGACGGATATCTGCGGCTGACCGGACGGCTGAAGGAGCTGATCAACCGCGGCGGCGAGAAAATCAGCCCGATCGAGATCGATGTTGTGCTGATGGACCACCCCGCCGTCGCGCAGTGCCTGACGTTTGCGATGCCGCACGCCATGCTGGGCGAGGAAGTTGCAGCCGTGATCGTCCTGCGGGAAGGAGTGGAGGCATTGGAACACGAACTGCGCGATTTCGTTGCCGGACGGCTGGCGCAGTTCAAGGTGCCGCGGAAGATCATTTTCCTGGAAGAAATCCCCAAGGGTGCGACGGGCAAGTTGCAGCGCATCGGGCTGGCCGAGAAGCTTGGCCTGACGGCGTGAAGGTCGCGGTCTTCGGGGCGGGAGCAATCGGCGGGTTTCTTGGCGCGAAGCTGGCGGCGGCAGGAACGGACGTAACCTTCATCGCCCGCGGCCCGCATCTGGCGGCAATGCAGGCCAACGGCGTGCGGCTGATCAGCGGCGAAACAACCGCCGTGGTGCATCCGCGTTGTGTCGCCGACGCCGCCCAGGCTGGTGTGCAGGACTACGTGATCGTCACCCTGAAGGCGCACTCCTTGCCCGGCGCGGCGGCGCAGATCGCTCGGCTGATGGGACCGCAGACTGCACTGGTCACCGGCATCAACGGTGTGCCCTACTGGTATTTCTACGGACTGGACTCTCGATTCCGCGATCGGCGGATGGAAAGCGTCGATCCGGGTGGCCGGCTATGGGACATCCTGCCCCCGTCCCAGGTAATCGGATGCGTCGTGTATCCCGCCGCCGAGGTGGTCGAGCCTGGTGTCATTCATCATAGCTACGGCGATCGGTTCAGCCTGGGCGAGCCCGACGGCGCGCGCACACCTCGCATCGAGGCGCTTGCGAACCTGCTGATCGCCGCCGGGCTGAAGGCGCCGATCCGCCCACGCATCCGCGACGAGATCTGGGTGAAGCTGTGGGGCAACCTGGCGTTCAACCCGATCTCGGCGCTCACCATCGCCACGCTCGACCGCATCACCGGCGATCCGGCGCTGCGCGCGGTGTGCCGGACGATGATGCTGGAAGCAAAAGTCGTGGCGGAAGCGCTGGGCGTGCGCTTCGCCATCGACGTGGAGAAGCGGATCGACGGTGCGGCCGAGGTGGGCGAGCACAAGACCTCCATGCTGCAGGACCTCGAGCGCGGGCGCCCGATGGAAATCGACGCGCTGCTTGGCGCTGTGGCGGAATTAGGGGAGATGACCGGGAACCCCATGCCCATCTGCCGGACCGTGCTGGCGCTGGTGCGGGAGCGGGCGCGGCAGGCCGGGTGCTATTGAGACGGTGCTCCCGCGCCGGCTGGGGCGGGGTTATGCCGGCGCCAATCACGTCCGAAAATGGCGAGAACCCATCGCCGAAAACGGGCAGGATACCCCCATGCATCTGGACCGCGACGCTTGCTACCGTGCCCTGACCACCCGTGATGCCCGCTTCGACGGGCAGTTCTTCACGGCCGTCCGCACCACCGGCATCTATTGCCGCCCGATCTGCCCGGCCCGGGCGCCAAAGCTGGAAAACATCATCTTCATGCCGAGTGCCGCGGCGGCTCAGGCGGCCGGCTTCCGCCCCTGCCTGCGCTGCCGGCCGGAAACCTCACCCGATCTCGCCGCCTGGCATGGCACGTCCAGCACCGTTTCGCGTGCCATGACACTGATCGCCACCGGGGCGCTTAATAACGATGACGTGGATGCGCTGGCGGGCCGGTTGGGCATCGGCGAGCGCCAATTGCGTCGCCTGTTCCAGAAGCATCTGGGCGCTTCACCAACCGCGGTCGCGCACACCAGGCGTGTGCTGTTGGCCAAGCAGCTCATCACCGACACTACCCTGCCCATGACCGAAGTGGCATTGGCCACCGGCTTCGGCAGCGTGCGGCGGTTCAACGATACGTTCCAGAAGCTCTACGGGCGCCCGCCGCGCAGCTTGCGTCGCACCACCCGAGGCGAAGCAATGGATTCGGCTATTATCCTGACGCTGCCATTCAAGCCGCCATACGACTGGGCGGCGATGGTCGGCTTCCTTGGCGCCCGCGCGATCCGCGGCGTCGAGACGCTGAGCGACGGCGTATATGCGCGCAGTATCGGCCTAGACGGCGCCGTCGGCAGCATTTCCGTCCGCCCGGCGGCCGAGCCGCGCGCGCTGATCGCGGCCATTCGGTTCCCCGTGGTCACAGCGTTGCCGGCAATCGTTGCTCGCATCCGGCTCATGTTCGATCTGGGCGCCGATCCGGCGGTGATCGGCGCCCATCTCGCAGAGGACCCGGTGATGGCCCCGCTGGTCGCGGCACGGCCGGGATTGCGGGTGCCGGGCGCATGGGACGGTTTCGAGCTGTCGGTGCGCGGCATTCTCGGCCAGCAGATAACGGTCCGCGCAGCGCAGGCGCTCGCGGGAAAGCTGGTGGCTGCGTATGGCGTGGCCTTGCCGCCAACCGAGGATGCAGGGCTGACGGGCCTGAGTCACGTGTTCCCGTCGCCGGAACGGCTGGCCGAAGCAGAGGATTTAGCGACGGTGCTGGGCATGCCCCGCAACCGGGCGGCTTCGATCGTGTCGCTGGCCAAGGCCGCCGCCACAGATCCGCGCCTGTTCGAGCCGGGACGCAGACTGGATGAGGTGATCGCGCGGCTGCGCGCACTGCCGGGCATCGGCGAATGGACCGCGCAATATATCGCCATGCGGGCGCTGCACGAGCCTGATGCATTCCCCGCCGCGGATATCGGCCTGTTGCGCGCGATGGCGACGCCGCAAGGCCGGCCGACTCCCGCGGCACTGCTCGCCCGCGCCGAGACATGGCGGCCATGGCGCGCCTATGCCGCCCTGCATCTCTGGGCCTCCGGGCCATCAGCCAAAAGCGCCACATCCGGCGCAGACCAGGAGCTATTGCATGAAACTGTTCCTCGAGCGGGTCCCGTCGCCGATCGGCACGATTCTGCTGGTCTCTGATGAAGATGCGCTGCGTGCACTCGATTTCGAGGATTGCGAGCACCGCATGCACCAGTTGCTGCGCCGCTACTATGGGCCATACACACTGGCGCCCGACCGCGCGCCGGGCGAGGCAAGCGGCAGACTTGCCGCCTATTTTGCCGGTGACATGGTTGCGCTCGATAGCATCCCCACGCGGACGGCCGGTACGGACTTCCAGCGCCGGGTCTGGGCAGCGCTACGATGCATCCCGCCTGGTACCACGACGACCTATGGGCGACTGGCCGCCCGCATAGGCGCCCCTTTGGCCAGCCGCGCGGTGGGTCTGGCCAATGGCGCCAACCCGATCGCATTGGTGGTGCCGTGCCACCGTGTCATCGGCGCCGATTCCAGCCTGACCGGCTACGGCGGCGGGCTTACGCGAAAAGCATGGCTCCTGCGGCACGAGAAGAGCGCGATGCTGCCGCGCGAAAACGCGGCGTAAAAACCAGTTCTGCTACCGCGGCCCCGCCGGCAACCCCACCTCTATGGACGTCGTTGCCGATCGCCCGCGTCTTCGCAATCCGTCACTGAACCATAGCGTTTCGCGCTTTTGCCGCCATGGACTAGAATGGCCGGCGGCACGCGCTTGCGCAGATCGGTATTGATCGTGAGCAGAGGTCTGGTTCATCGACGCGGCCCCCGGCCTTAGTGGAATCGCTGCATACCATACGGAGCCGGATCGATACCGGGCGCCTGCCCGGTGATCATCCGTGCCACCAAACGCCCGCTCGGCGGACCGCCCGTCATGCCGAAATGCCCATGTCCGAACACACAATGCAGCCCCGGGCGCCCGCCCGTGCTCCCCAAAACCGGCAAACTGTCCGGCGTGGAGGGGCGGAATCCCATCCAGTACTGCACCTGAGTGCCAGTGAGTTCCGGAAACATCCGCCGCACATGCTGCACCAGAATCTTCGCCCGCTTCTCGTTTGGCGGCTCGTCCAGTCCGGCGATTTCCACCGTGCCAGCCACCCGAAGTCCATCCTCCATCGGCGTCACCGCAAATCCGCGCGTCTTGTTGGTGATCGGCAGCGGCGGCACCATCTCCGGCTCGAACAGCATTGCGTGGTAGCCGCGCTCCGTCTCCAACGGCACCTTTATTCCCAGTGGCTCCAGTAGCTGCCGCGACCAGGCCCCCGTCGCGATCACCACGTGGTCCGCCATGCGGTTGGCGGCGTTGGTCATCACCATCCACTTGCCGCTCTCCGTCGGCACCAGTTTCATCACCCGCTCGTTGATCAGCGCCCCACCTTGTTGCGTGAACAGCGCCCCCAACGACCGCACGCTGCGCTGGGGGCTGACGGTGAAACCATTGCGGGGAAGCAGCAGCCCGCGGGTAATCTCGCGCGCGATCCCGGGAAACATCTGCCGCAGATCGTCGGCGCCGAGTTCCTGCGCCTCGATCCCCTGCCGCTCGCGAAGCTGCCGCTCGATCCGCGCAGTGTCGGTCTCGATGTCGCTCTCCCACACATGCACCTGCCCGCTCGGCCGGATCAAATCGCGATACAGCTCCGCCCCCAACAGCTCCTGCCAGCAGATCAGCGACTCCCGGTGCAGCGCCCGCATCGCGTCCGAGATCTCCAGCACCCGCGACATCTGGCCGCACTTGATCCAGCGCATCAGCCACGGCAGCGCGCGCGGAAAATAGCTCGGCCGAATCGCCAATGGCCCGAGCGGATCGCGCAGCCATCCCAGCACCTTCGGCAACATGCCCGGCAGTGCGATCGGCACCGCGCCATCCGGACTGAGCAGTCCCGCATTGCCGAACGAGGCGCCGCCCGCCGGCGGCAGCGGATCGAGCACCGCCACATTCATCCCCGCGCGCCGCAAATAGAGCGCCGTTGACAGCCCGGCCACTCCCGCGCCGATTATCAACGCCTCATGCTGAGCGAGCGTCATCACGGCCCTCCTTCTCGAACCGCTGCCGCACGCTTCGCCGGCTGAGGGCGCGTCAGCCCGTCATGCGTGCGCAACGCCGCCAATGAGCCGCTGGACATATTCCGTGCCGCCAACTGGATCATGCTGCCGAACTTCTTGCGGGCGCTTTCCAGATCCCAGTTCACCTTCTTGATCGACATCACCACTGCGCCGACCGGAAAATCATTGTCGCCAAGGATGGGTGCCGCCAGCCCCAGCTCGTCGTCCAGCACCTCGCCATCCTGCCAGGCAAGTCCGGTCGCGCGGAATTCCGGCAGCATCCGCTTGATCGCGGCCGCCTCCACGATCGTCAGCTCGGTGAATTTCCGCCGCGGGGACGCCGCCAGGATACGATCGATATCAACCTCCGGCAGACGCGACATGATCGCACGGCCGACCGCGGTGCAGTAGGCGTATTGCCGCACCGGCAGAATTGTGAACGAACGTGTCGCCAACGCCCCCGGCAGGTGCGTGCCCGCCACGATACGCGTGACATAGAACACGTGCACCCCGTCCATCAGCCCGACGCTTACTGCCTCTGTCGTCTGCCGCGCCAGCGGCTCCAGATGCAGCGCCGCTGCATGCAGCAGCGGATCCGACAGGCAGAACGACACGGCGAACGAAATGAAGCGCGGCGACAGGCTATAGCGCTTGTAGCGCTCGTGCTTGCGCATCAGGCCGAGCTGCACCAGCGACGAAAGCAGTCGCTGCACCGAACTCTTTTCCAGCCCCGTGAAGCCGACGATCTCGGAGAAGGAGAAGCTCTCCGAGCTCTCGTTATACAGATCGAGTATGCGGTACGCCTTGTCCAGCGTGCCGACCTGCAACGGGTTGGCCCGCGCACGCGCCGGAGTTTCCGCCTCCCCGCCCGGTCGTTGGCGCGGAGCGGGCGCAGCGTGCCCGCGAGCCGGCCGGGACGGACTGTCAGCCGACCTTGCTGATTCTTGTTCTTGTCTCACAGCGTGAACATTCCCGATAAAAGGCCTTGCCAGCACCAACAGTATTAAATAACGATATCTGCTATCAAGTAGGATCGGTTGGCATCCCGACAAGACTGCAGCGACGAGGGAATGATGAGCGGATCGGCACCTGCGATGGAATTGGCGGACCAAACAGTCGTGGTCACCGGCGGCGCGCAGGGGCTCGGTCTCGCCGTCGCCGAGTTGTTCACCACCCGTGGTGCCGCCGTCGCCTTGATCGATATCGATGCCGCCGCGCTGGACAGCGCCGCAACCCGCCTCGCCGCCATCGGCACAGCGCCGGTCTGTGTTCTCGGAGACATCCGCCGGCGCCCCGGCGCGCATGCGTCATTCAACGACGCACAGGCACGGCTCGGCCATGTCGACGTGCTCATCAACAACGCCGGCGTATATCCCCGCAAGCCGCTGCTGGAGATCGACGATGACGATTGGGACAGCACGTTCGACGTCAATCTCCGTGGCATGTTCCACATGAGCGTGGCCGCCGCCCGTCACATGCAGCCGCGCCGCTTCGGCCGCATCGTTTCAGTCGCTTCGATCGACGCCTATATCCCGTATGCCAAGAATGCCCACTACGCCGCCTCCAAGGCGGGCGTCATAAGTTTCACAAAATCTTTCGCGGAAGAACTCGCCAGCGCCGGCATCCTGGTCAACGCGGTCTCCCCATCGGCCATCGACACGCCGCAGTTACGCCGGCTTGGTATCTACGACGACCTGGCCCGTAACTCCCCGCTCGGGCGTGTCGCGGCGGCAGCCGACATTGCCGAGGTCATCTACTTTCTTGCCAGCCCACGAAATCGTCACATAACCGGGGAAACCGTGATTGCCAGCGGTGGTGTACTGATGGCCTGATCGCGGAAACCAGCCTTGCCGCCATCCGCGCCACCAGGCCGGAACATCAGGGAGGAGTCGTGATGAGCACTGAACGCCACATCGACGCACGCAATGCCCCAGGCCGCATCACCCGACGTGGAGTTATCGCCGCCGCCGGGGTTGCCGGGCTCGGGATGCCGCTGATCGCCCGCGCCCAGCCGGCAACGATGACCGTCCCGAATTCCGGCGGCGCGCTGGAAGACGCATATCGCGCCGCCTATTTCGACACTTTCACCAAGCAGACCGGCATCAAGATACTCGGCGCCCCCTATTTCGACGCCGCCCGCATCAAGGCGATGGTCGACAACAATGCGGTGGACATCGATGTCGCCAACATCGATGCGACCGAGGCCGCGGTCCTCGCCCAGGCCGGGCTGCTGGAACCCATCGACTACGACATCATCGATCGCAAGCAGTTGCTGCCCCAGGCCGCACAGCCCCACTACATGCTCGCCGATATCGCCGCCTATGCGATGGGCTGGAACACCAAGTCCTTCACCGATGCGACCCGGCCCAAGGACTGGGGTGAGTTCTTCGATGTGAAGGCCAAGCCGGGTCAGCGCAGCCTGTGGAAAGCGGCGCCGCAGACGCTGGAAGTGGCGGCGATGGGCGCCGGCCAGTCGCGCGAAAGCCTGTATCCGATCGACGTGGACAAGGCCTTCGGCAAACTCGATGCGATCAAAAGCAATCTCTCTTGGTGGGATTCAGGGGCTCAGGGCGCACAACTCCTGCTCGGCGGCGACGCCGATGTCGGCGCGGTATGGAACGGACGGCTCGCCAAGCCGATACAGGATGGCGCACCGGTCAACCTGACATTCGATCACGCGCTGTATGTCGCTGACGCCATGATCATTCCCAAGGGCGCCAAGAACAAAAAATATTCCATGCAGTTCCTGGCAAACCTCATCCGCCCGGAAAATCAGGCAATCTTCTGTCGCCGGATCCCCTACGGTCCGGTCAATCCGGCGACGTTCGCGCTGCTGACCGACGCCGAGAAGGACCGCCTGCCGAACTCCCCGCAGAACAGCAAGACGGCCGTCTATCAGAATTTCGACTACTGGGCGCAGAATGGCGCCACCTTGATCGCCCGGTTCAACAAGTGGCTGGTGGGTTGACCGGTTCCGAACTCAACGAGACGGCGACCAGACGCAGCGCCGGTCCACGGCAGACAGACGCCCCGGTAAGATCCTGGTCGCCGGACCGCGCGTATCGGATCTGGCTGATCCCGCCGATGGCAATGCTGCTGGTGTTGTTCGTCTGGCCGCTGCTGCGCGTGGTGGGTACAAGTTTCACCGGCAACGGTGTAACCCTGGCCAATTATCGCGCGCTGGTCACCGATCCGACCTACGCGATCGTGCTGGTCTACACGTTTCGCGTCTCGCTGGTGGTGACGCTGCTCTGCCTCCTGCTCGCCTACCCGGTGGCCTGGGTCATCAGCAGCCTGCGCGGGCACTGGTTGCATCTGTGCCTGGGGTTGGTCCTGGTGCCGTTCTGGACCAGCACGGTCATTCGCACCTACGCCTGGCTGGTGGTGTTCCAGCGCCGCGGTGCATTAAACGACGTGCTGCTGTCGCTTGGGCTGATCAGCAGCCCGCTGCGCCTGGTCAATGACGGCGTCGGGATGCAGGTCGCCATGGTGCACATCATGCTGCCGTTCATGGTGCTGCCCGTGCTCAGTGCGATGTGGGGCCTGGATAACACCTTGCTGCGTGCCGCCTCGCTGCTCGGCGCCAATCCGCTGCGGCAGTTCTGGCACGTCCATTTGCCGCTCACCATGCCCGGGCTCAGCGCCGGCTGCGTGCTGGTCTTCATCATGAGCCTGGGCTTCTTCATCACGCCGGCGCTGCTCGGCGGACAGCACATCATGGTGGCGGTGCTGATCCAGCAGCAGGCGTCCCGCCTGCTCAACTGGCCGATGGCGTCGGCGGTCAGCAGCGTGCTGCTCGTCGTGACCTGTGTTCTCTACATCGGCTACGATCATCTCAGCCGCCGTGCCAGCGGCGCGGACCTGCTTGGGGCGGGACGATGAACGCGGCCGGCCCGCTGGTCTGGCGTGTCGTCCGCTATGCGCTGGTGGCGCTGACTGTCGTGGTGCTGTTGTATCTGTTTCTTCCTACCCTCATCATCGTGCCGATCTCGTTCAGCCGCGAGTCGTTTCTCGTCTTTCCGCCGCCGGGATACTCGCTGCGATGGTACCATGCCCTGGCCGACAGCATCGATTACCAGAGCGCGGTGCTCAACAGCCTGATCATCGGCGTTCCGGTGGCGCTGCTGGCGACGGTGTTCGGCACGCTCGCCGCGGTGCCGCTGGTGCGTGGACGCATTCCGGCGGCACGCGGACTTTCGGCGCTGATGCTGGCGCCGGTGGTGCTGCCGCAGATCGTGCTGGCGATCGGCCTCTATCCCATCATGGTCCGGCTTGGCCTGATCGGCTCCTATCCGGCGGTGCTGCTTGGCCACACGGTCGTCTGTACGCCGCTCGTGTTCGTCACCGTCTCCGCCGCGCTGCGCGGCTACTCACCCTCCATGGAGCTTGCCGCCATGACGCTGGGGGCCACGTGGTGGCGGGCCTTCTGGTGGGTGACATTTCCGCTGATCCGGCCGGCCATGGTGGTGGGTTTCATTTTCGCGTTCACCTTCTCCTTCGACGAACTTATCCTGGCCATGTTTCTCACCAGCCCGACGACGCGCACGCTGCCCCGTCTGCTCTGGGAACAGTTGAACTATCAGATGACGCCCATTATCGCCGCCGCGACCTCCTGCATTCTCTGTCTCACCGTTGCCCTGCTGATCGTCGGCGCATTGCTCAGCCGCCGTCGCGGTTTTGGGCGCCCGGCATGAACCGCCAGTCCGCCCGCGCCCCGACGCCGGCCGAGGCCGGGCGCTCGCACCCGGGCGCCAGCCTGTCGTTCGAGGCAGTGTCGAAGCGGTTCGGCGATGTCGTTGCTGTGCATCCGACCACGATCGAGATCGCGGCGGGTGAGTTCTTCGCGCTGATCGGCCCGAGCGGATCGGGGAAATCGACGCTGCTCGGCATGACCGCCGGCTTCATCCCGCCCAGTACGGGCGCCATCCGTGTCGACGGCCGCGACATCGTCGGCGTGCCGCCCTACCGCCGCGGC
>DATDIC010000718.1:0-4638 GCA_036521275.1 Acetobacteraceae bacterium | reverse complement strand
TGGACACCGGGCGGGACCTAATATACTCCCCGGATCTCGACAGGCGAGAAAAACAACGGGCACGGAGCGTAGTTGATGACGTCCAAGCATCCCGAGACCCTGGCGCTGCACGCCGGCTGGCGCCGCGACAGCGCCACCCATTCGGTTGCCGTGCCGATCTACCAGACCACCTCCTACCAGTTCAACAGCGCGGAGCACGCGGCCAACCTGTTCGGACTGAAGGAGCTGGGGAACATCTACACCCGCATCATGAACCCGACCTGCGATGCGTTCGAAAAGCGCATCGCCGCGGTCGAGGGCGGCGTGGCAGCGTTGGCGCTCGCCTCCGGCCAGGCCGCATCGGCTTTTTCGGTGCAGAACCTGGCGCGGGCCGGCGACAACATCGTGTCGTCCACGGACCTGTACGGCGGCACCTGGAACCTGTTCGGCAATACCCTGAAGGACCAGGGCATCGAAACCCGGTTCGTCGATCCGGCCGACCCAGGTGCGTTCGCGCGCGCCACCGATGACCGCACGCGGGCCTATTATGCCGAAACGCTGCCAAACCCGAAGCTGATCCCGTTCCCGATCGCCGAGGTGGCAGCGATCGGCCGCAAATTCGGCATCCCGCTGATCATGGACAATACCGCGGCGCCGACCTTGGTGCGCCCCTTCGATCACGGCGCGGCGGTGGTGATGCACTCGGCAACCAAGTTCATCGGCGGCCATGGCACCTCGATCGGTGGGGTCGTCATCGACGGCGGCAATTTCGACTGGGAAGCGCACGCGGATCGCCAGCCGGGGCTGAACACGCCGGACCCGAGCTATCATGGCGCGGTGTGGACCCAGGCTGCCAAGCCGCTCGGGCCGATCGCTTACATCCTGAAGATGCGCGTGACGCTGCTGCGCGACCTCGGCGCGGCGCTCAGCCCGTTCAATGCGTTCCTCTTCCTGCAGGGCATCGAGACGCTGCCGCTGCGCATGCGCGAACATAGCCGCAATGCCCGCGCGGTGGCGGACTACCTGGCGACGCGAAAGAACGTCACGCGGGTGATCCATCCGGCGCACCACACCGGGCTGGGCGCCGAGCGGACCGCCCGATACATGCCACACGGGCAGGGCGGACTGCTCGGGTTCGAGCTGGCCGGCGGCGCCGTTGCCGGGCGCAAATTCATCAACGCGCTGCAGATGTTCTATCACGTGGCGAACATCGGCGACGCCCGCAGCCTGGCGATCCATCCGGCGAGCACGACCCATTCCCAGTTGACCGAGGCGGAACAATTCGCGACCGGCGCAACGCCCGGGTATGTCCGCCTGTCAGTGGGACTGGAACATATCGACGACATCATCGCGGACCTGAGTCAGGCCCTGGATGCGGCCGGGGGATGAGGGGGCTGAGGGGGCTGTGAACCCGCGCGCCCCCGTCATCCCGCGAACCCCCATCATTCCGCAAACTATCCCGTCATTCCCGCGACCATCCCGTCATCCCGCGACCAATCCCGTCATTCCCGCGAAAGCGGGACTCCAACCCCCGCTCGCGCGCCCCAAAACGGGCATCTGCAACGCGGCTGCTTAACGGTTTCGCAATAAACGCCTCATAAAATGAGACCGCCGCTCAAATGGTGGGGAAGAGCGATGTTAGCGTGCGCCCTCGCGGAACAGGATCACCCGGACGGTAGCGACCAGGATCAGCAGGTCCAGAAATGTCCCGCGATTCTTCACGTAATAGAGATCGTAGGAGAGCTTTTCCCGGGCGTCTTCGACAGAGGCGCCATAAGGAAAATTCACCTGCGCCCAGCCGGTTATGCCGGGCTTGACGTAGCTGCGCTCATTGTAGAACGGAATCACCTCAGCGAGCTGGGCGACGAAGTGGGGCCGCTCCGGTCGCGGCCCAATCAGGCTCATTTCGCCGCGCAACACGTTCAGGAGCTGCGGCAGCTCGTCGATCCGGGTGGACCGGATGAAGCTGCCCACCCGCGTGACCCGCGGATCCTTCATCGCCGCCCACCGGGGGGCGCCTTCTGCCTCGGCGTCGATCCTCATGCTGCGGAACTTCAGCAGAGTGAACGGCTTGCCGAACAGGCCCACACGCTGCTGGCGATACAGCACGGGGCCGGGGCTATCGAGCCTGATGATGACCGCGGTGGCCATCATCAGCGGGAAGGTCAGCACCAGCAGCAGAAGACTGACCAGCACATCGATCACGCGCTTGACGGCACGCGAAATCAGGCCATTGTTGAACCCCTCGGCACGCAGGAACCAGGCGGCATCGATGCGGCTCAGATTGATGCGGCCGAGATGCTGTTCCCAGAACGACACGTCGTCGTACACCCGGACACCCCGCAGCCGCCAATCCAGCAGATGCTGATAATCCGAGCCGTCTCCGGCCGGCGCGGCCGCGGCCGTATCGGCAGCCAGCACCACGGCCCAGATCTTGTTTTCACGCAGGGCCACGTGGGTCATCCGCGCGGCCTCACTGACCGCGAAGCTGATCCCGGCAAGCTCGAACAACTTGCCACGGCCGACGCGGATCGCGTCCGCGGTGCGCGCGGCAGGGCCGCCGGCCCCGAGCACGAGGATGCGGCGGGCGAACAGTTTTTGGCGCATTGCAAAGCTGAACACGGAACGACTGACGACGGCGACGGTAAGCCACAGCACCAGCACTTCGGCGAGCCACATAGCGTAAGTACGGCTGAGTCCGGCCCTGAAGTGCCCGCTGAGCAGGAACGCGATTGGAAACGCCACAATAGCAGCCACGGCGGCGTTCAATACAAGTCTTCGCCGGTCGAGCCACAGTTCAGGACGGTACAGTCCAATTGCGACTGCGCAAATGCCGATCGTACCAGCCAGCAGCGCGGCATGGTTGGCGGAGTGAGGATTGAACGCCGGCGAGGCGATGACATGCGGGCCGAGAATGCCGGAAACCGCCCCCATCGCATAAATGACGGCAAAGGAGAGCAGCAGCTCCAGCAGCCCAAACACCGCCATTTCGACCGGCACATAGCGGCCGACAATACGCGTCATCGCTGCACTCCCGCGCTGCCCGGACTGTCGGGGCCCGTTCACACACAGCCGAACGCGCAGACACGAGGTCCGCGCGTGGCCGGGTGGAGAGCGCTGCCGTCCGGGCAGAAGCCGATCCGATCCGATCTCAGAATAGAAGCGAGGTGTAAAATTCTACAAAGCGATTCATCCGTCAAGAACTTCTTTCTGCTTGATTTAAGGGCAGCTTTCGGAGATGCATTCGCCAGACGTGGCAGACCGCGTCCGTCAGGGCCGATCGGGCACCCGTCGGCCTGTCCGGCTGGCTAAAGGTTAGGATCAAATACGTGTCAGCACAGCGGCTTCGGCAGGAGGTCTGGTTCAGTCGCCCGCCGCGCGAGCGGATCCGTCACTCCAGGCGCGTAGCTCAGTGGCAGAGCGCTGCCCGCACACGGCAGAGGCGGGGGTTCAACTCCTTCCGCGCCTACCAGCCGGTCGTCGCGCATCCGGCTGCGGGGGACACAACCTCCGGGGAAAGGACAGTGCCGTCGTGCTGAGGATCGCCATCACCTGCCTGGCCATGCTGACCGCCTGTATCGGGCTGGCCGGATGCGCCAGGGATACCTTGCCGTCCGTCGCCGCAGTGCCGGCAGTACCGGCACGCACCAACACCACCGAATATGTCATCGGCCCGGGCGATGGACTGAGCGTGTTCGTCTATCAGGCACCCGAACTCAGCGACCGCGACGTGACCGTTCGCCCGGACGGGAAAATCTCCATCCCGCTGGTGCAGGATATCCAGGCCGCCGGCTTCACGCCGCCCGAACTGGCGCGCGACATCAGCGAGCGGCTGAAGCAGTACGTTAAGACTCCCAACGTAACAGTGATCGTGCGGACATTCGTCGGCCCGAGCGACCGGCAGATCAAAGTCGTGGGCGAGGCCACCGATCCGAAGGCGATACCTTATCGCAATGGGATGACCTTGTTGGACGTAATGATCGATACCAAGGGGCTGACCAAATACGCCGCCGGCAACCGAGCCGTCATCGTGCGTCGTGACAGCACCGGCAAGGAACAGGAGATGCACGTGCATCTCGATGACCTGATCAAAGACGGCGACATGACCCAGAATGTTCGCATGCAGCCCGGCGACACGCTCATTATCCCGCAAAGCTGGTTCTGAGGATCACGGCCATGGGCGCCATTCTCACACTGATCCGCCGCTCCCTGAAATCCGCCTGGCGTCGGCGCTGGCTCGGAGTGGCAATCGCCTGGATCATCTGCGTCGTCGGTTGGCTGGTGATCCACAAGCTGCCGGATCAGTACGTCGCCAACGCGCGCCTGTATGTAAACACCGATGCCGTCCTGACACCGTTGCTGAAGGGGCTGGCCGTGGATGCCTCCCCGGAGGCACAGCTAAAAGTGCTGCAGGCCACGCTCGTCAGCCGGCCCAATCTCGAGACGCTGATCTCGAAGACCGACCTCGACCTCAGCGTCGCCGGCCCAGCCCAGCGGGACGCATTGGTGGCCCGACTGGCGAGCGATATTTCGGTGAAGCCCGACAGCAAGCTGAACCTGTTCTCGATCCAGTACACCAACAGCGATCCCAAACTGGCACGCGACGTCGTGCAGGCGCTGCTGACGATCTTCATCGAGAGCGCGACCGGTTCCGACCGG
>DATDIC010000717.1:0-3482 GCA_036521275.1 Acetobacteraceae bacterium | reverse complement strand
CACGTACATCATGGAATCGATGCCGCGTGGCGAACGCGAGGTGATGGGCAATCGCTGGCAGTTCATGTTCGCGCTGGGCGAGGTGTTCACGCTGGCGATCATTGCGATCTTCATCGTGGCCGCGCTGCCGCACGACCTGATCTGGCGGGTGACGCTGGGGCTGGGCGCGGTGCCGGCGGCGATCATTTTCTATCTGCGGCACGATCTGCCGGAGACGGCGGTCTGGCTGATCCGTCACGGCCGGTTTCGCGAGGCCAAGCGGGTGACGGGTAGCATGTATGGGGACAGCCTGGACATGCTGCCGGACGAGGATGTGGAGGTGCCGCGGCCGCGCCCGACGGCGTTTCTGGCCGATATACGCAAGGACCCGATCCGCTGGCGGGCGACGCTGTTCGGGTGGATTGCGTGTTTTGCCCAGAGCGCGGAGTTCTCGACGTTTGCCTTCTATATCCCGGTGCTGTTCGTGATGGTGGGCGTGTCGGGCATCCTGGGGACCAACCTGGTTACGCTGCTGCTGTATATTATCGCGGCCATTTCTGGGTGGGTGGGGCCGCTGATCACGCCGAAGATCGGGCAGCGCGGGTTGAGCATCGCCGGATTCGGGATCGTGCTGGTGTCGCTGCTGGTGGCGGCGGCGGCGCTGTATACGGGGCATATCGGCATTCTGCCGTTTGCCGCCGCGGCGATGCTGTGGGGCCATTACTGGGATGCGGAAAACGTGGTGACGATACCGGCGATGGTCGCCAGGGCGGAGTATCGCGGCACGGCGACGGGGTTCGCGTATGTGTTCGTGAAGCTGCCGGCGTTCCTGTCGATCTTCCTGTTCCCGGTGCTGTTCGCGGCGATCGGACAGGCGAATGCGACGCTGTTTACCGCCATTTTCCCGCTGATCGGGCTGCTGGCGGCGATCTTCATCCTGCCGGAGGTGTATGGGTTCGAGCACGAATAGATCGGAGCGGGTCGGGTTCGGGAGTTGTCGGGGCCGGTGATGCGTCCGTTTGGCGGCCGACGCAGGTGCCTGGGGCCAGTCCCGAGAATTTGCTGCGGGCGCGAAGGTTGCGCCGGCGGGGTGACGGTCATAATTTTGCCGTGAGAGGTGCGGCGCTCACGCCGCCCTGCAGAGGATATTGGCCCCATGAGTGGCTCGGCAAAGCGTTCCGTGACGGTCACGCTCGACGGATCCAACCGGTCGGTCAGCCTGCCGTTGATCGAAGGCACTATCGGGCCGGCGGTGGCCGATATCAGGCGCCTGTATGGGCAACTGGGGATATTCACCTACGATCCCGGGTACGGCGCGACGGCGGCGTGCGAGAGCAAGATCACGTATATCGACGGCGACGAAGGGATATTGCTGTATCGCGGCTACCCGATCGAGCAGCTTGCCGAACGCTCCACCTTCCTGGAGGTGGCGTACCTGATCATGTACGGGGAACTGCCGACGGCGGCTCAGCGGCATGAATTCGAGATGGGCGTCATGCGGCATACGATGCTGCACGAGCAGATCCGCTCATTCTACAACGGGTTCCGCCGCGATGCGCATCCGATGGCGGTGATGTGCGGGGTGGTGGGGGCGTTGTCGGCGTTCTATCACGACAGCCTGGATATCAGTAACCCCGACCACCGGCATATCAGCGCGTTTCGGCTGATCGCCAAGATGCCGACGATTGCCGCGTGGGCGCACAAATACAATATCGGCCAGCCGTTCGTTTACCCGCGCAACGACCTGGGATATGCGGAGAATTTCCTGCGCATGTTCCATGCCGTGCCGGCCGAGGACTATCACGTCAACCCGGTGCTGGCGCGGGCGCTGGACCTGATCATGATACTGCACGCCGACCACGAGCAGAACGCCTCCACCAGCACAGTGCGGCTTGCCGGTTCCACGGGAGCCAATCCGTTTGCCTGTATCGCGGCGGGCATCGCTTCCTTGTGGGGGCCGGCGCATGGCGGCGCCAACGAGGCCGTGCTGAAGATGCTGGCCGAGATCGGTCACAAGAAAAACATCCAGCAATTCCTGTCCGAGGTGAAGGCCAAGGACAGCCACACGCGGCTGATGGGGTTCGGGCACCGGGTGTACAAGAACTATGATCCGCGGGCGAAGATAATCCAGAAGGCCTGCCACGACGTGCTGAGCGAGCTGGGGATCAAGGACGACCCGCTGCTGGACCTGGCGATGGAGCTGGAGAAGATCGCGCTGAGCGACCGGTATTTCGTCGATCGCAAGCTGTATCCGAACGTGGATTTCTATTCCGGCATCATCCTGAAGGCGATGGGGTTCCCGACCAGCATGTTCACTGCGCTGTTCGCGGTTTCTCGCACGGTGGGCTGGATCAGCCAGTGGCAGGAGATGATCGAGGACCCGGAGCAGCGGATTGGCCGGCCTCGGCAGGTGTACACGGGTGCGATGCGGCGGGATTACGTGCCGATCGACCGGCGTAGCTGATCCGGTGGGCTGATCCGGCGGGCGCCCCGCCTGCCGTTTTCTGCGGCTGGCGAGGCGCCTATGGACGCGCGGGTCGGACTGGTCCCGTGGTGGCCGATCAGTAGTGGTACCAGCCCCAGCCGGGGCCGCCGAAGATGACGACCAGCAGCAGTATGACGACGATGAGGCCGACGAAGCCCATTCCGCCGCCGCCGTAATAGTCCCGGCGATAGCCGTAATAGCCGCCGCCCCCGAACAGGATCAGGATCAGCAGGATCAGGATCAGCAGGGTTAGCATCTGGCACTCCGTTTTTCGTTTGTGTGTCCTCAGTCCGGGCGAACCGCGTCACCAACGTAGCGGAATCGTGGCCCCCGCATGGCGGTTGGTTCGGATCGGGACGTTTGCGTCCAACTCCCCGCAACGTGATCGCGCAACGACGGGGGTGCGGCGAGTCGGGCAGGCGATGGTGTTCCCGCAAGAGGGGTGACGGCAGGGGTGCATCTCGTGCGGTGAAGTTGTTTCTGCTGCATGAGGCGCGTGGATGGCGTTGATGGTTTGTTAACGCATGTGACGCAAAATGAGCCTGCCGTTGAACAGAAATTGGAGTGGGTGTTATGCATCTGTCGTACTATCCGGCTGTGTTGCACGTCGCCACGCATGGCTATGTCGCTGAGTTTTCGGATGTTCCACTCCGCAGTTCGGGCGAGACCCCGTGCGACGCGTCGGAGAACGCTCAGTCTGCCTTGCAGGCCTATGCGGAGAGGCTGCGGCGGTCTGGCTTGCAGCTTCCGGCGCCCTCGACGTCTGCATTCAAGCTGGAAGGTCAGTCCTCGCCGGCGAAGGCTTATATTCTGGTTCCGCTGGAGATGCCTTTCCCGGCGAAGGAGACCGTGCGAGCCTGAACGACGCTTCTTTGTATCTGTCGTAACGGGAGAGGATGGGCGTCTACGTGGGGGCCTCGGGGGTGGGGGCTGTCGGTGGATTCCCGCTTTCGAGCCTGTGAAAGAATTGGCCTTCCGCGGCGAAATCAGATTCGCTGGCGCGATGAGCGATTCGGAG
>DATDIC010000716.1:0-5475 GCA_036521275.1 Acetobacteraceae bacterium | reverse complement strand
GGCGCTGATCGGGCAAGCGGTGCCGAGCTTCTGGCTGGGGCTGATGCTGATCATCTGGTTCGGGATCGATCTGCGCTGGCTGCCAATCGCCGGACTCTCGACCTGGAAAGGCTATATCCTGCCATCATTCGTGCTGTCTTTTGTGGCGATCCCGGTGATGCTGCGGCTGACGCGCGGCGCCATGGTGGATGCGCTGCGGGCCGATTACGTGCGGACGGCACGGGCGAAGGGGCTGTCCCGCGCTTCAATCATCCTGAAGCACGCATTCCGGAACGCAGCCATGCCGGTGGTCGCGGTGTCCGCCGTGCAGCTCGGTTTCATCCTCGGCGGGTCGGTGGTGATCGAGGTCGTGTTCAATGTGCGGGGCGTGGGCTACCTGGCATGGGAATCCATTGGTAAGGGCGATTTTCCGGTCGTGCAGGCGGTTGTACTGCTGTTTGCGGTGATCTTCGTCGGACTGACGCTGTTGTCCGACCTTGCCGGCGCGTTTCTGGACCCGAGGCTGCGCGGCTGATGCGGCGGGTGGCGCTGTATGCCGGGGTGGCCATCGTGACGTTCGCGGCAATCGTCGCGATCTTCGCCCCGTGGCTCATGCCGCACGATCCGTTTGCGCAGGACCTCGGTCATCGCTACACGCCGCCAGCCTGGCTGCCGGGCGGCTCTCCGGCGCACTGGCTGGGGACCGACGGGTTGGGTCGTGACTATCTGTCACGGCTGATCCTGGGGGCGCGGATCTCCATGCTGATCGGGGCCTCCACCGTGGTCCTGTCGGGGCTGATCGGTACCACGCTGGGCGTGCTGGGTGGGTATTTCGGTGGCAAGACGGATGCGGTGGTGATGTTCATCGTGTCCTGCCGGCTGGCGATTCCACTGATCCTGGTGGCGCTGACCGTGGTTTTCATGGTCGGCAGCTCGCTCTGGGTGGTGGTGCTCACGATCGGGCTGCTGTTATGGGAGCGGTTCGCGATCGTCTCCCGCGCAACCACTCGGCAAATATGCGGGCTGGATTACCTGGCCGCGGCGTGGTCGGCGGGATGTTCGCATGTGCGGGTGATCCTGGGCGAGGTATTACCCAACATCGTGCACCACCTGGTGGTGATCGCGACGGTCGATATGGCCATCGCGATCCTGCTGGAAGCGGCGCTGTCGTTCCTGGGGCTTGGTGTTCCGCCGCCGCTGCCGTCCTGGGGGCTGATGATCGCGGAAGCCAAGGACTACATGTTCTTCAAGCCGTGGGTGATCGAAATTCCCGGCATCGCGCTGCTGATCCTGGTGCTGGGCATCAACCTGGTGGGTGACGGATTGCGAGACCGGCTCGGGGCGCGCACCGAGCAATGAGCGCGGTGCTGGAGGTCGAGGATCTGCGCGTCGGGTTCGGCGAGCTAGAGGCGGTACGCGGCATCGACCTGCGCGTGGAGCGTGGACGGACGCATTGCCTGGTGGGCGAGTCAGGCTGCGGCAAGTCCGTCTCGGCGCTTTCGGTCATGCGGCTGCTGCCCCGGCGGGCACGCCTGAGCGCACAGCGCATCGCGTTCGGCGGCAACGAGATCGGCGGGCTGGACGAGCGAGGCATGGCGCGGCTGCGCGGCGACCGCATGGCGATGATCTTCCAGGAGCCGATGACCAGCCTGAACCCGGCCTACACGATCGGCTCGCAGATGACCGAGGTGCTGCGTCGACACCGCGGGGTGTCGCGTGCCAACGCCGCCGAACAGAGCGTGGCGATGCTGGAGCGGGTCGGCGTGACGGCGCCCTCGATGCGGCTAGGGCAATTTCCACACCAGCTCTCGGGCGGGCTGCGGCAACGCGTGATGATCGCGACGGCGCTGCTGTGCGAACCGGAGCTGCTGATCGCGGATGAGCCGACGACGGCGCTGGACGTGACGGTGCAAGCGCAGATCCTGCGGCTGCTGAAGGACATTCAGCGGCAGATGGGATTGGCGGTGCTGCTGATCACGCACGATCTAGGCGTGGTGGCGCGCGTGGCCGACCGGGTGAGCGTGATGTACGCCGGCCAGATCGTGGAACATGGGTCCGCGCGATCGGTGTTCGCGGCGCCGCATCATCCCTATACGCGCGGGCTGCTGGCCTGCATCCCGGTGCCCGGGCGGGTCCGGCGGGGCGAGAAGCTGGGAAGCATTCCCGGCATCGTGCCTCGGATCGGCACCGGGTTTTCCGGTTGCGCGTTCCGCGACCGCTGCGCGCATGCAATTCCCGCCTGCGCCGATAGCGTGCCGGAGCATGTGGTGGACAGCGATCACCGCTACGCGTGCCGGCTGCAGCCGGGGTGGGCACGCACGTGACGTGGGCCATCGAGGCGACCGGGCTGTCGCGCGTGTTCGAGCAGCGGCAGGGGCTGCTCGGCGCGCCGCGGCGGGTGCTGGCGGTGGACGATGTGTCGCTGCGGGTGGCGGAAGGGCAAGCGATCGGCATCGTCGGCGAGTCCGGCTGCGGCAAGTCCACCCTGGCACGCATGCTGCTGGGGCTGCTGCCGGCAAGTGATGGGGTGGTGCGGATTGCCGGGCAGGATTTGCGGGCGATGGGCCGCCTGGCCCGCGCGAGACTGATCCAGCCGGTGTTTCAGGACCCGATGAGCTCGCTCAATCCACGGCGGCGAGTGGGCGACATCGTCGGCCTGCCGCTGCGCGCGCAGGGCGTGGCGCGATCGGATTACCGCCAGCGCGTGGCGCGGATGCTGGCGCAGGTGGGCCTGACGGCGGACATGATGGGTCGGTTCCCGTCGCAACTTTCCGGTGGGCAGCGCCAGCGCGTGGCGATCGCGCGGGCGCTGGTCGTGGAGCCGCGGATCCTGATCTGCGATGAGCCGACCAGCGCGCTGGACGTGTCGGTGCAGGCGCAGATCCTGAATCTGCTGATGGATCTGCGGGCCGCGTTCGATCTGACCCTGGTGTTCATCAGCCACAATCTGGCGGTCGTGGAGCACATCGCCGACGAGGTCGCGGTGATGTATCTCGGACGGATCGTGGAGCATGGCGCAAACGAGCGCGTATTCGCGGCGCCGGGACATCCCTATACGCGGGCCTTGCTGGCTTCCGTGCTGACGCCGGAGCCGGGGTTGGGGTTGCCCGATGTGCCGATGGGCGAGGGTTATCCGGATCCGGCGAATATCCCGAGCGGCTGCCGGTTCCACCCGCGCTGCCCGATAGCGATTGATATCTGCCGAACACAGTCGCCGGTACGCAGGTCGGTGGAATGCCATCTTGCACCGGAAGCTGCGGTCTCTTAGCGTTTTATCATCGGGGAGGCGAAGCGAATGAAGCGACGGGCATTTCTGGGTGCAACGGCGGCTGTTGCCGCGGCATCATCATTCAGCGGCGTGGCACGAGCGGACAAGGACAGCGACACGCTGACCATCACCTGGCGCGACGCTATTCCCGATGTCGATCCGTATCGCAACAGCCTGCGCACCGGGCTGATCGTGGCGCACGAGGCGTGGGATACGCTGGTATATCGCGATCCGCAGACCTTCAAGATCGTGCCGGCACTGGCGACGGAATGGAAGTGGCAGGACCCCAAGACGCTGGATTTCACGCTGCGGGACGGCGTCAAGTTTCACAATGGGGACGCCTTCGGCGCGGACGATGTTGTCTATACGTTCGACACGATCCTGCACGATCCGAAGGTGATGGTGCCGAGCAACTTCGCCTTTATCGACCATGCGGAGAAGCTGGGCCCGTTGCAGGTGCGGATCCATCTGAAAAGCGTGTTTCCGGCGGCGCTGGAGTATTTTGCGATGGTGCTGCCGATCTATCCCAAGGCGTACCGGGAGAAAGTGGGAGGGGAAGCGTATTCCAAGCAGCCGGTCGGCACCGGGCCGTACAAGATCACGCGCGTGGACGGCACCAGCGAGATCGATATGGAACGGTTCGAGGGATATTATGCTGGCAGCCCAAAGGGCAAGCCGGCAATTCGACATCTGACGATCATCGAGGTGCTGGACGCCGCTGGCGAGCTGACATCGCTGATCAGCGGGCAGGCAGACTGGATCTGGCAATACAATCCTGACCAGTACCAGAGCCTGCACGACCTGCCGGGCAAAACGGCGCTGCGCGCAGGCTCGATGCGGATCGGCTATTTCCAGATCGATGCGGCGGGCCGCGCCGGCGGCGACGCACCGCTGCAGAACCAGAAGGTGCGACAGGCGATGTTCTATGCGATCGATCGCGCCTCCATGGCCCACAACCTCGTGCAGGGCGATAGCCATCCGATCGCGGCGCCATGCTACCCGACGCAGTTCGGCTGCGAAGAAAAGGCCGCGGTGTCTTATTCGTACGATCCTGAAAAGGCAAAGGCGCTGCTGAAAGAGGCCGGTTACGCGGCTGGCTTCTCGACGACCTTGGTGAGCTATTTGCTGCCGTCCTGGAACGCGGCAATCCAGACCTATCTGAAGGCAGTGGGAATCAATGCGGATATCCAGCAACTTCAGGTCGGCGCGGTGGTTCAGAGGGTCATGGCGGGGCAGACACCGCTCAACACCGGAAGCTGGGGCAGCTACTCGATCAACGACGTCTCCGCCATCCTGCCGTATTTCTTCGGCGGTGGCTCGAACGATTACGCGCGCGATCCGGCAGTGGAAAAGGCAGTTGCCGCGGGTGGGCTGGCGACCGACCCGGCCGAGCGGGAGAAGGCTTATACGGCGGCAATTCAGCGGATTACCGAGCAGGCTTACTGGCTGCCGCTGTTCACCTTCGTGACGTATTACGCGTTTTCGTCGGACCTCAATTTCCAGCCGTTCCCGGACGAACTGCCGCGGTTCTATCTGGCAAGCTGGAAATAGAGGGCAGTCGGCCAGGTTTGACGGTTTCACGCGGCCGTTTTCGCTGGCACGAGAGGGTAATCAAAGCCTTATGAGGAGCTGCCAGTGCCCATTTTTCATCGCATCCAGCACGCCAATGCCTCCAGGCTCCCGCGCTTTTAGGCCTGCTTGCGTGCCGGCTTGGCAACTGGCTGAGCTGCGCCGGCGTCATCGGCCCGCTCCTTGCCGCCTTTGATCGGCAATTTGAGCGCGGCCTGCTGGCGTTCGTCACCAGACCCCCTTTTGCGCTTCACAGCAGGCGGTGAGCTCCCAGCAGGCTTCGCCGACGACTGCCCGAGGCTTTGTTTCAACGCCGCCATCAGATCAATGACGTTAGTATCTTTTGCAACTGGCGCCTCGGCTTCCAGGTCGATGCCCTCGCCCTTCAGCTTGGCGTCGATCATTTCGCGCAGCCGTATTTCATACTGGTCGTCAAGATCGGCCGCGTCGTATTGGGCTGTCTGCCGCTGCACAAGTTGCGTCGCAAGCTGAACCATCTCGGGGTCTATCTTGATCTCTGCCAGACCATCGAACAGGTCCTTCGAACTGTTCAGGTCCCGGTTCTCATACAGCGTGTGGGCCATGAGCCCGTCGCCCATGGGTCGCAGGGCAATCGTGCGCTCGCGTTGAGAAATCACCACGCGGGCAAGCGCGGTCTT
>DATDIC010000715.1:0-3717 GCA_036521275.1 Acetobacteraceae bacterium | reverse complement strand
CTCGTGTGCATGACAGTCGTGTTCAACGTATTCTGGTGGGATGCACCACTGGCGCATTACCACATCGGATCGATGGTCGCCGGTGGAAAAGTTCTTGTTAGCAATATTATTCTCTCTGTGGCCTTCTTCGGCTGCTATCGGGCGATGTTTACGCTGCGCGCGAAGCCGCTGCCCATTGGCCGGGATGGCACTGTGAAGGCTGCGGCGAGTCCTGGCATGCAGCAGATAGTGCTGGCCGGTCGCATCATTTTTGGCGTCTGGATGTTGCTCAATGGGGCCAATTACCTATTGTTCGGCCTTTGGACAATGCCGACAGGCCATGAACCGATTGCCGCTGAGCTGATGGGTTCCTTTGTGCACTCCGGCCTGATGAGCGTTGCGATGCTGATTCAACTGATCACGGGCGCCTTCATATTGACTGGCGTATTCGCACCGGCTGCACTGTGCGTGGTAATGCCGACTTCGGTGTGTGCACTGTTCTGGGCGCTGCTGGAACATGAGCCTCTGTCGTTATTGCTGGCGGTCGCGGCCTTTGCCCTAAACGGCCTACTGATGCTGGCCTATTTCGGCTACTACCGCGATGCATTGCAGCGTCGTGTACTGACGCTCGGAGAATCTGAGCAAGGCCTGACCTTCGACTCGTTGTACGTGTTTTCACATGGCCGTACCTCGCGCAAACACTTCATGGCCGCGGTGATCCCCCTGGCGATCGCCGCGTCGGACTACACGCATTCGGGTCCAGGCCCATATAATTCTTGGATGGTATTGGTATTGTTGTACCCCGCTGTCGTCCTGTATACCCGGCGTCTGCACGACATGGGACATAGCGGATGGCCGCTGATTGTGCCGGCGGGCCTGACGGTCGTAGCCATGGCGATTTGGGCTCACCGAATCGACTTTGGTGTTCAGCTCGATCTCGCCGTGCCGGTGGTCGCGCTTGCCGCCTTCATCGGCTTCACAGTCTGGGGTTGCATTGACAGGGGCAAGGCAGGAACGGCTGCAGCCATGGCGTAGCGGGTCCCCGTCCTAAAATCTCCTGCGACCTTTGTCGTAGTCGCCTTCTTCACCGGCCGGGAGAAGCGTTGGCCCTGTTGCGCTGCGAATGACCGCTCCGAAGAAATACGGACACTTACCTCGAGCGGCCGCTCCGGGCCGAATGCGCCAATAATGCTCCCTGGAACCTGCTGTTCAGCGCGACGCACCGCGAACTGCCGGCTGCACCCGCAGCTGACCGTCGTCAATATCTGCAATCAGGCAACCAGATACTGCGCAGTAACGCGTTTCCTCAGCGCACCGCGGTCATGGCTTGGCCTCGGGATTCCAATTCAGGATCAACGTGATCGGTGAGACCGCCGCGTCCACAACCCGATTGATCATGAACCGGCCATCCGGCGCCACGTCGTACTGTCGGCCTAGACCGGTATCGATGCCGCCTCCTAGCACTTTCGTCTGGAAAAGTGTGACCGGCGTGCCCGGCACGACGGTCGACCCAGTAACTGTGATCGGCGCCGCCATCATTATGCCCGCCGGATTCAGAAAGAATAGCTCCTTGCCGTCGGCGCGCCACGTCGGAAAGACGCCGCCCGCCGTGGAAACTTGCCATTGGCCCGCCTGTGCGACCGTGCTGTCGGCAGTATCGCCGGGCACCACAAACCGACGCACGTAAATCTCGTTTCGCCCTGACTCGTTCGACTGATAAGCCACCCAGTGGCCATCGGGCGAGTACTGGCCCCAGACCTTGTTGAAAGACGATTGCAGGAACGCAAACGGCTTGCGCGTCCCGGTCATCGGCAGGACCCACAGGTCCGCGGCCGAACCTGGATCTAAACTGAAATACAGCAGGTATTGACCGTCCGCGGACCAGCTTGAAAGGTACTGTACCTTTCGAGACAACAACAGCGATTGAGCCTGCGCGCCATTGGTGGGCTTCTGATAAAAGCCGGGGTTGTCACCCGCCCCCGATAGGAAGGCTAGCCGGCTGCCATCGGGCGACCAGACCGGATATGTGCTGGCCCCACTTCCAAAGGTCATGCGCGAGGCGCGCACGTCGTCCTGCAGCCAGATGTCGGGCTTGCCCTGAGTCTCGCGGGAAAATGCGACCTGTCGACCATCCGGAGATACGCGTGGCGCAAGCAGCGATCCATCGGGCGGGCCGACCGTGCCCCGAACCGCTCCGGAGCGGTCCACCCAGGTCAGCTGGCGCTGCCCGCCGCTCACCCGGTACGCCACAACCCCGGTGGCGGAGGCCGATACGCTTAACACACCGTCAGCCAGTGACACGGTCTCACCGACCAGCGCTCCCCTGGCCACGTCCAGCCGCTGCGCCACCAGCGCGCCGCCCGCCCGTATCCACAGCAACCATCCGGAAGGCAGATACGCCGGTGTGTTCGTGCTGGCATCACTTGTAAGCCGGACCGCCGCACCTCCGTCCAGTGAACCCAGGTATGTGCTTCCTGTTGTCATGTTCCTACCTATGAACACGAAATGCTTCCCGTCGGGTAGAAACAAGGGAATCTGATTCCCAGCCGCGTTCGTGCCCAACATGGGGAGCGCCGTCGTCGCGCCGCCGCTGGCGGCAACGCGGGAGAATGGTGCTACCGTGCTCTGCGCAAACAGAATGACGCCCCCCGCGTTCCACGTCCCGCCGGTCTGGATAGAGACAGGCGCCAGGGTCTGCGGCGCGCCGCCGCCCAGATCAAGCCGCTTGAGCGCACCGTCGGCGAAGAAGCCAATCGAGCGGCTGTCGGGCGACCAGAAGGGAGAGGTTGCGCCCTCCGTGCCCGCCAGTGGCTGCGCCGTCGTCGTCGCCAGAGGCCGCAGCCACAGACGCGACGCGCCATCACCCGCGGCCACGAACACGATCTGCCGGCCATCGGGCGAGAGAGCAAACGATGCCGGATCGTCGGTAGCGGGTGTGCCGATCTCAAGGCGTGTTTCGGGCGGCGGTGTCTCGCGCAGATAGCGGATCGCGGGAACCGCGAGCACGGCCATCCCCACTATCGCGACGCCCAGGGCCACCAGCGCCGCTATGGTGGTCCGCCTCCCGGTGCCAACGCCACGCAGCGAGGCGCGCATGACAGGCGATACGCTCGCTCGTGAGGTGCCGGCGGCGGGTAATGCGGCCGGGACGGGTCCACCCCTCTCAACAAACAGACGCACCCCGGCAACGAAGGACTGCCACGCAGCGTCCTTCCGATCCCCCGTCCACTGCGAGAGGTCCGCCGTGTGCGTGAGCTCAAACATGATCGGCCGCTTGCACGGCTCGATCATCACCGGGACCAAAGTCTTGTTGTCGTTCGCCTGCATCGCCTCGGCGCGCACCCAGCGCGAGTCGACCGACTTCTTCGTCCACAGCACGACCACCGCCTTGGCTTCCCGCAGCGCCTTCTCGGTCACCTGGTCGAAAGCCTCTCCCGGGTTCAGCGTCGCGTCCCACCAGACGCTGAAGCCTTCACGCTCGAACCCTTCGGCAAACAGACGGGCGGTTGCCTGGTCATCGCGGCTGTAGGACAGAAAGATATCGGGCAAACGGGACTCCTGCTTCTTATTTACCGGCTGCCATCACGGACGGGCACCGGCCTTTAGGACCTGCGCCGCAGAGTCTATCTTCTATGGAGCATTAAGGTCGAACGGCAGCTTTGTTGCGGCCAATTTCAGGTGCCGAATGTCCGCTCCGGTTAAGGATTCATCCGACGCCTGCCCCGTGCGCAAGGTATC
>DATDIC010000714.1:0-3579 GCA_036521275.1 Acetobacteraceae bacterium | reverse complement strand
GACACGCTTACATCCGCAACCTTCTAACCGGAACCCGCCAACGCGGCTACCCCAGGCCCCGACTCTTCCGGTTGTGCCGATCGTCAAGCCGGCCCCGAGATTGCCGAACCTCCGCGGGAATCTCTGCGCCTCTGCGCCTCTGCGTTGAATCTTCCCTATTTATTGCTGCATCCGAGCCAAGGCCCGCCACGACCACAGCGAGCCGTTGCCCGTTCGGCGCCGCGCAAACCATACCGTCAGCAACCCGCCGAGCAGCGGCAGCGGCGAGTTCGGCTCTGCTATCCCGTGGCCACCGGCGAGCGTGTGGCAACTGCCGTCGTTTGTATATGTCGTGCCTGCATTCTCATCGCTATACGTCTTGAGAAGCTTGTCTGAAGCCGCCGCGTTCAATGTCGGCTGAGACCCTTTCAGGCCGCCACGGCCATCCGTCGTGAAGGACCAGCCGAAATCCGCTGCGACATGCGCGGTCTTGCCGGAATAGCAGATAAGCGCGGTTTCGAAGCTCGCCGTAATGGCGCCATCCGGGTCGCCGACGAACGGAATATCCAGGTAATCGTATTGGGTGTTCGGAAAGTTCCAACTGGAATTGTAGCCGGGGAATCCTTGTTCACAAATCCAAAACGCTGGTCAAAATCCGCCCGCGTGCCTTTCTCGTCAGTCACGAGCTGCAGAAAACTATAGTTGTGGCCGGCATCGTTCGTATCGGTCAACTCGAACCCGCCAAATAGCGCGGCCCCTCCGCCAGTATCACCGTGGTCGTCCTTGCCACGCCAGAGCACGAACTGAAAGTGCAGATCGCCAATCTTCTCCGGGCTGGTTTCCGCCGGATCGGGATCAGGATCCATGACCGGTTGGTCGAACGCGATTATCTGGCCGCCCGCGCTGCCGTCCGGCTTGACATACGACGTAACGGTAATGTCAGCAACCTGTAGGTCCGCGCCGAACATCTTCCAGCCAAACTGCGGTGGTGGCGGTGGCGGCAGCGTGGTTACGAGTGTCCCGCTGGCTTCGTGTCCCGCCACAATGGTTAGCGCCGCAACGATAACTCCTGCTGATAGAACCCGACGAGTCGACATGACCAAGGCCTCCTCCCGGCAATGGTTCCGCGCAAAACGACAAAACCGCATCCGACGAACCCGGCCATACCGAGCTATTGGATACGTTCGCGGCCGATCAGGCCGACACCCAACAGTGCGATCGACGCCATCACGATGCCCGTTCCCGTGTACGGTGCTCCGGCGAATCACTCACCCCCGGGCCGCGCTTCGCCGGCGTTACATTCTGTTACACCGCTTATCGCACATCAAGAATTGACGGAAGTGAAACATCCCGCCTGCCGCGTCCGCTCCGCATTTCGTGTTCAGCCCGGGTCATCACCCGGCGGCGCGTCGTCAAAAGGGCGGCGGCACCCCTCCCTGCCGCTATCCCGGTTGTCCGGTTCAGACGCACCCATGTGTCCCAGTTGTACAACCGGCGACGCCCCAAACGGCTCCGTTGTACAACTGATCGCGCCCCAAACTGCTCCGTTGTACAACCGATCGCGCCCCAAACTGCTCCGTTGTACAACGGGCCAGACCGCCCCCAATCACCCCACACCCACTACCTTAGCCACCCGCTTCCCCCGCCGCGTCACCACCACCTCGCCCCCCGCCTCCACCACGTCCATCACCGTGCTGAACCGCTTCCGGACGACATGGCTCTCCGCCACCTGCAGACCCCCGGCGCCGACACCCGCCAGTCCGCCCATTCCCTCCCAGCCGCCGATCATCTCTGCCTCCCCAGCCGCGATCAGCATCCCGGCGATCCGCCGCGCCACCCGTCCCTGCTCCTCCGCCGAAACGCCCTCGCGCCACCGCCCAGCATCGCTCAGCAACGCCCGAGCGGTCCCCAGCAGCGATTCCACCGCCTCTGCCCGCCCGGACAGTCCCGGGACCGCCGCGCACACCGCCTCCATCACCGTTTCCAGCACGCCCCGATATTTCAGCGTCACCTGTCTTCCCAGGTCCTCCGGCAGCACATGCGCGCAGAACAGCAGGCTCCGGTGCTCGTCCGGCTCCGCCGACACCCGCTCCATCCACGCCCGGACCACGGCTTCCAGCCTGGCCCGAGGCCCGCACGCCTCTCCCGTATCGAAGGCCGCGCACACCGCCTCGCCCAGGCTCCACAAATGCTCGCCCAGCACCGCCATGAGCAGCCCGGCGGAGGTCGGATACAGCCGATCCAAAACGTCTCGATGCCGTTCCGCCACGCGAGCCACCTGGCGACGGCTGATCGCACCCGCCCCGTGCTGGGCATAAAGCCGAGCGGCCGCCTGCCTCAACCGCCGCTTGACCTCATCCAACTCCCCAGCCGGCTCCTTCTCCACGCATCCGCCCCTAACAACCAACCCAATCTCCGTCACAATATCTAACAACAACCACCTCTTGCCACAAGCAAAACCACCGTCGCGCCCCAAAACCTCCCCGCCTCCGTGTCTCCGTGGTGAAAAAACCTCCTTCCTCCTCCCTACCCTCCCTCGATCCGGATCATCGTCGGCGCCTCCAGCACCGCGTCCAGCGCCGAGATCCGCGCCAGCGCCCCCGCCATCGCGCTCTCTGCCGTCTCGTGCGTCACCAGCACCACCGGCACTGCCTCGCCCGGCGCCCGCCCGCGCTGCAGCATGCTTTCCAGCGACACGCCCTGGTCCCGCAGCACCGCCGTCACATCGGCGATCACCCCCGGCCGGTCCACCACCATCAGCCGCAGGTAATACGCCCCCACATGCGCCGAAATCGGCACCGACGGCGCCGACGAAAGCGCCCCCGCCGACGCCCCCCAAACCGGGGTCCGCCGCCCGCGCGCCAGGTCCACCAGGTCCGCCACCACCGCCGAAGCCGTAGGCCCCGCGCCGGCCCCGCGCCCTTCCAGCATCAGCCGCCCGACGAAATCCCCCTCCGCCACGACCGCATTATAAACCCCGTCCACCCGCGCCAGGGGCGCCCCTTCGGGCACCATGCACGGATGCACCCGCGCTTCCACCCCACCATCCGACGCCCGAGCGATCCCCAGCAGCTTGATCCGGTACCCCAGCTCCCCGGCAAACCCGATATCCAGCGCCGATATTCCGCGTATCCCCTCCACGTGCACCGCGTCGAACGCCACCGGCCGCCCAAACGCCAGCGCCGCCAGGATCGCCAGCTTATGCGCCGCATCCACCCCGTCGATATCGAACGACGGGTCCGCCTCCGCGTACCCAAGCCGCTGCGCGTCGGCCAGAATCTCGGCGAACTCCCGCCCTTCGTCGCGCATCCGCGTCAGGATATAATTGCACGTCCCGTTCAATATCCCGGCGATGCGCGCAATCTTGTTGCCCGCCAGCCCCTCGCGCACCGCCTTGATCACCGGGATCCCCCCGGCCACCGCCGCCTCGAACGCCAGCGGCACCCCGGCCTCCTCGGCCAGCGACGCCAGCTCCGCCCCGTGCACCGCGAGCATCGCCTTGTTCGCCGTCACCACAGGCTTGCCGGCCGCGATCGCCCGCTCCACCAGCGCCCGAGCCGTCCCGTCGGCCCCGCCGATCAGCTCCACCACCACATCCAA
>DATDIC010000713.1:0-8945 GCA_036521275.1 Acetobacteraceae bacterium | reverse complement strand
TCTTCGCCGGGCCGTGGTACCGTGGTTGTCTTGGCACGATGGAAATAAGGTGCTTGTTTCGGTAACGGATACCAGCCAGATCGCGGAGGCCCGGCGTCTGGCGTGCAGTTGCGCGCGCCGTCTCGGATTATCGGAAACCCGGACTGGCCAGGTTGCCCTGGTGGTGACCGAGCTCGCGACCAACATACTCAAGCATGGCGGGGGCGGCGAAATCCTCACGTCCCGCTTCGATGACCGGGACGGTGCGGGGCTGGAGGTGCTGGCGCTTGATCGCGGTCGTGGGATGGCGGACGTGGAACGCTGTCTGCAAGATGGCTATTCCACCGCCGGCACGCCGGGAAACGGCCTGGGAGCGGTCATACGGCAGGCCGACCAGGTGCGCATCTGGTCGAGCCCGGATCACGGAACCGCCATCGTGGCGCGGTTTGTCGCGCGTGCCTCCGCAACACCGGGGAAAACCCAGCTTGGCGCCGCCACCGCACCCTTCCCGGGAGAGAGCACCAATGGCGACGGGTGGAGTTTCGCATCGGCTGTCCTGGGTCATACGCTGCTGATGATTGATGGCTCCGGGCATGGCATTGAGGCGGCGCGAGCGGCGCAGTGCGCAACTGAGCTATTCCGGGAACATGTCGAGGACGCCTGCGAGCACCTGATGCAACGGCTGCATCGAGCCCTGGCGCCGACGCGGGGCGGTGCCGTCGCGATCGCGCGCATCGACGCGGCTGCGCGGACCGTGCGCTATGTCGGCGTGGGCAACATCAGCGGTACTCTTATCGACAACGGCAGCATCCGCCACATGGTGTCGCACAACGGCACGGCCGGCCACATCGCTCCGCGCATCCGGGAATTCACTTACGGGTTCACGACCGACCCGCTTGTCATTCTGCATTCCGACGGGGTGACGACGCGGTGGGACCTGGGCTCCTACCCGGGGTTGGCGGCGCAGCACCCGTCATTGATCGCCGGGGTTTTGTTGCGCGATCATCGGCGTGGGCGTGATGATGCCACGGTGGTCGCCATGCGAGCGGTGCTGTAGCATACGCCGCCATGGATGTGCGGCTGCTACTGGTTTCGATCGGCGATGAACGGGACGTGGTCCTGGTTCGCAAGCGCGCGCGGCGGCTGACGGAGCTGATCGGCTTCGATCAGCAGGACCAGACACGGATCACGACGGCGGTTTCCGAGATCGCCCGCAATGCGCTCGATTATGCCGGCGGGGGCGAGGTTGAATTTCGCGTGCAAGACGGCCCCGCCGCGCGGCATTTCGTCGTCAGCGTGCACGACCGCGGCCCTGGGATCGCCCGGCTGGCGGACATCCTGAACGGCACGCACAAATCCGCGACTGGCATGGGCGTGGGCGTGCTCGGCGCACGGCGGCTGATGGATGATTTCGATATCACCACCGCGCCGGGCGCGGGAACGACGGTGAGGCTTGCCAAGAACCTGCCGCGGCGCGTTGCGCGGATCACCCCGGCCACGGTGAAACGGCTTACTGAATCGCTTGCCGCCGATGGTCCGGCTGACGCGATGGAGGAGATACGTCAGCAGAACCGGCAGATACTTGCCCAGATGGAGCAGTTGACGCAGCGTCAGCAGGAGCTGCAGGCACTCAATCGGGAACTGCAGGACACCAACCGCGGTGTGGTTGCCCTGTACGCCGAACTGGACGAACGGGCCGATCATCTTCGCCGGGCGGACGAACTGAAATCGAAGTTCCTTTCGCATATGAGTCACGAGTTCCGCACGCCGTTGAACTCGATTCTGGCGCTTTCGCGGCTGTTGCACGAACGTAGCGACGGCGAGTTGACCGCGGAACAGGAGAAGCAGGTTCAGTTCATCCGCAAGGCGGCGGAGACGCTGACGGAACTGGTCAATGATCTGCTCGATCTTGCCAAGGTGGAAGCGGGCAAGACGGTCGTGGCGCCTGCCGAATTCACGGTCGCGGGCCTGTTCGGCACGTTGCGCGGCATGCTGCGCCCGCTGCTGGTCGGCGAGGCTGTCGCGTTGGTGTTCGACGATCCGGTCCAGCTTCGCCCGCTGGAAACCGATGAAGGCAAAGTCTCGCAGATACTGAGAAACTTCATCTCGAATGCGATCAAGTTCACTGAGCGAGGAGAGGTGCGCGTCTGGGCCACCGACGATCCCGAAGCCGACACGGTCACCTTCTGCGTTCGCGACACCGGCATCGGCATCGCGTCCGGCGATTTGGAGCTGATCTTCCAGGAGTTCGCGCAGGTACCGCATCCGCTGCAGAAGCGGGTCAAGGGCACCGGCCTCGGTCTGCCGCTATCGAAGAAGCTTGCCGAGCTGCTGGGCGGGAAAATCCTCGTTGACAGTGTGCTTGGCCAGGGCACCACGTTCTCGGTGGTCGTGCCGCGCTGCTACAGCGAGCCCCAGCCGGCCGAAGAGGAGAGCGCTGCCGTCACTCTGCAACCGGGCAAGCTCGCGCTGCTGGTGATCGAGGACGATTCGACCGACGCGTTCATTCTGCAGCGGCTGCTCACCGGGTCCGCTTATCAGCCGGTGTTCGCGCACTCGCTTCGCCAGGCGGCCGACAGGCTGCGCCAGATCCAGCCGGCCGCCATTGTGCTGGATGTGCTGCTGCTCGGCGAGGAAAGCTGGCGGTTTCTGCTGGAACTCCGGAGCCAGGAGTCGGGTGCCGAAATTCCGATCGTGGTGACGTCTTCTACCGGAGAGGACCGCAAATCGGCGCAGCTTGGGGCTGATGCATATCTTTCCAAGCCGCTCAACCGCGGCTCGCTGATCGCCCTGCTGGATCGGCTCACCGGGCGCGCACCTCTCGTGAAGGTGTTGCTGGTCGATGATGAGGAGGTGTCACGTTACCTGGTCCGCCAGTTGCTGCCGCGTACCCGTTACAGCCTTTCGGCGGTTGCCAGCGGACAGAACGGGCTGGAGGAACTGGAGCGCAATCGTCCCGATATCGTGCTGTTGGATCTCAGGATGCCGGGAATGGACGGGTTCGAATTTCTCGATCGGATCAGCGGCCAGTCGGCGTTTGCGGATTTGCCAGCCGTGGTCCTGAGCTCCGCCGTGCTGTCGGCGGACGATCGGCGGCGGCTCGGCCGGGCATGCAGCATATTGTCCAAGTCGGATTTGTCGTCGGACATGCTGACCGATGCAATCGATGCCGCGGTGCGGCCGGATGCGACGGTGTCCGCCGGATGACCGGCCGGCGCAGCACGGTCCTGGTCGTCGACGACGATGACGGCGGCCGCTACCTGAAGACGCACCTGCTGCTGAAGGCCGGCTATGCGGTCAGCGAGGCGGCATCGGGCCAGGCGGCGCTCGATCACTGCAACAACGCCGCTCCTGAGATGGTGCTGCTCGACACGCGGCTGCCGGACGTGCACGGGTTCGATATCTGCCACGAGATCAAGGCGGCGCATCCGGACATTATCGTGCTGCAAACGTCTGCCGCCATCACCAGCGCGCAGGAGCGCGCTTTGGCGCTGGATGGCGGGGCCGATGCGTTTCTGATCGAGCCGATCGAGCCGGAAGAGCTGCTGGCCATCGTCCGCGCCCTGCTGCGGATGCGTGGTGCGGAGCAGGCACTGCGCCGGCTGAACGACACGCTGGAGGAACTCGTCGTCGAGCGGACACAGGAACTGAGGGATACCTATCAACGGCTGGAAACCGAGATTGCCGGGCGGCGGCAGGCCGAGGAGGCGCTCTGGCACACCCAGAAGCTGGAGGCGGTGGGGCAGCTTACCGGCGGCATTGCGCACGATTTCAACAACCTGCTGATGGTGATCGTCGGCAGCATCGAAATGATCCGCAAGACCCTACAAGAGCAGCGGGTGGCGCCACCTGGAAAGCTGTTGCGTCTGCTACGAACGGCTGAGACCGCCACCGACCGCGGCACCGAGCTGACGCAGCAATTGCTCGCCTTCGCCCGCCGGGGTGCATTGCGCTCTGAAATCGTGCGGCTGGACGAGATCATCCAGGCGCTGGAGCCGCTGCTCGCGCGCGCACTTGGGGAGAGCGTCGCGCTACGTTTGACGGTGCTGCCCGACCTATGGGCATGCCGGATCGACCCGAGCCGGTTCGAATCGGCGATCCTGAACCTGGCCGTCAATGCACGCGACGCCATGCCCGCGGGTGGCGAGCTTAATGTGACGGTCGGCAACGCTACCATTGCTCCCGGAGCGGCTGGCAACCCGCCGGGCGTCCCGCCCGGCAGCTACATCAGCATTCGTGTTGCCGATACCGGCAGGGGCATGGAGGCTGACATCGCGGCCCACGTGTTTGAGCCATTCTTCACCACGAAGGACGTGGGCAAAGGCACCGGCCTTGGCCTCAGCCAGGTCTATGGGTTCGTCCGCCAGTCGGATGGCCATATCGTCCTGGACACGAAGCCGGGTGCCGGCACCGCCTTCACGCTGTACTTGCCGCGCTGCGAGCAGGCGGATCCGGCTGCATCCATTACCGACGAGTCTCCTCGCACGCAGCCGACAGGCTCCGAGACGGTGCTTATCGTCGAGGATAATCCCGAGGTGCTGGAACTCGCTGTCGCGGCGATCAGCGACCTGGGATACCGCGTGATCACGGCTGGCAACGGACCTGCCGCGCTGGAGATCCTGCACCGCGAGCCGCATGTCGACCTGCTGTTCAGCGACATCGTGCTGCCCGGCGGCATGGACGGGTTCGAGCTGGTGCGCAAGGCGCGCCTGATCCGGGGCGGGTTGAAGGTGCTGATGACGTCGGGGTACGCCAACACCGACCGTCCGCACCAGCAGCGGCCCAATGTGTCGGTGCTGCAGAAGCCATACCGGCTGGCGGAACTGGCCGATCAGGTGCGCTTCGCGCTGGACCGGCTATGAGCGTTACCACTGCCGACGCACTGATCGTCGAAAGTCCGGCGCGGCTCGCGGTTCGCGGTTTTGTCGGACGGCCCACCGCGGTTGTCGGTCTTCTGGTGGTCTCCGTGTTCATCTTCGTGGCGGTGTTCGCGCCACTGATCACGCCGTATGATCCGATCGCGACAAGCTGGCTGGCGATTCGCAAACCGCCGTCCTGGGCGCATTGGATGGGCACCGACGAGCTTGGTCGGGACGTGCTGTCGCGGGTGATCTTCGGCGCCCGCGCTTCGATGCTGGCGGGCGTGGTCTCGGTGCTGATTGCCGGGGCGCTGGGGGTGCCTGCCGGGCTGCTCGCCGGGTTTTCGGGGGGTGTGATCGATGCGCTGCTCAGCCGGCTGGTGGATGCCATGCTGGCCTGCCCGTTCCTGATATTGGCGATCGCTCTGGCGGCCTTCCTGGGTCCGGACCTGACCAACGCGATGATCGCGATCGGGGTCAGCACGGCCCCGCGTTTCATGCGGGTGGCGCGGGCGTCGACCATGGATGCGGCGAGTCATGATTATGTCGAGGCTGCCTGGGCGATCGGCAATCCAGGCTGGCGGGTGGCGCTGCGCCATATCGCGCCGAACATCGTGCCGCCTGTGCTGGTGCAGGCGACGCTGTCGATCGCCCAGGCGATCATTGCGGAAGCCAGCCTGTCGTTCCTGGGGCTGGGCCAGCAGCCGCCGCAGCCGTCCTGGGGTTCGATGCTCAATGCCGCGCAGCAGTTCCTGTCGCAGGCGCCGTGGCTGGCGATCTTTCCCGGGCTGGCGATTTTTCTGTGCGTGCTGTCGTTCAACCTGGTCGGCGATGGGCTGCGCGACGCGCTGGATCCGCGCGGTCTGTAGGGTGGGCTCTGATACCGGTCCGCATTGAGAATGACTCATCGTGGCGGTGGTGCCTGGAGTAAGGTGAAGCGAACGAGCGGTGCGGTGAGTGAGGAAGTCGTGGATGGCCGGCCTTCGTCGGCCATGACGGGAGGGGTCAGCATCAACGCCTGTTGGTATGGGAGCGTGATGCACGCTTCCTGGCGATGTCGCCGCAAGCGATCACGCTCTGGCGTCGCCCATCCGCACGGCGGAAGCCGATCGTTTACTCTTCCTGGTTACCTGTGTCTGCCAAACCGGGACTTGCGTCGTGCATGCGAACGAAACCCGAATCTCCTGAGCAAGACAGGCCGGTCTTCGTGCTGGCCCAGCACCGTTCTGGCGGGACGCTGCTCACGCGGTTGCTGAACTGCCATCCCGGCCTGGTCATCTGGGGCGAGCATGCAGGCTTTCTCAACAAGCTCGCTGAGGCGCAGGACATGCTGGATCGGCACGCCGGCCTGCTGCCGCAGCGCTCGCCGGCGGAACTGCGGCATTATGTTTCCGGCCGCGTCGGGGACGCGTTTCTCCCGTGGACCGTTCCATTTGGCGGTGCCGCGTTCCTGGCCGGATGCCGGACCATGGTGCGCGGCCTGTTCGCACCGGGCCTGCGGCCTGGCCAGCGGTGGGGCTTCAAGGAAATCCGCTACCACAGCCCGACCGTCGTCCGCTTCCTTCGACGGCTGTTTCCGGCCGCCCAGTTCATCCTGCTCAATCGCGACCCGATCGAACTTTGCGTATCCGACATGCTGGTTTCGTGGGCGCTCGGGTCACTGATGGCGGAGCGGGTGCAGACTGACAGGCGGGCGTTTCTCGCCGCGGTTGATGATTGCCTCTACGCCATCCTTGCAGTGCGTGAGAACCTGACCCATGCCCGGGCCGCGATCGCCGATCAGTCCATTGCGGTCCGATACGAAGCCCTGGTCTCCACCCCGGAAGCGGAAATGGCTGATATCCTGGGCTTTCTGCGGCTGCCGGACTGCGCCGGGCTGTCCGCCCGCTTGCGCCTGGTGGCCCGAACGGTCACCGGCGCCACCGATAAGGCACCCGTGCTTCCGGCGGGTGATCTTGGGCTGCTTACCGCGCCTTGCATCCGCGAGGCTGCGGAGCGCCTGCTCCCCAGCATTGCCGCGGGGATTGCGCGTGACGGCGTGAACGCCGCCCGGCTGCGTCGCGAACAGCAGGAGGAGGGAAGATTTTCATATCTGCTCGGTGATCATGCGGTGGCGGAAACCTCATTCTCAACTATGTTTTAGGAGAAATGAGGAGCTTGCCATGCCGGAGATCGAAATCTACACGCAGCCCTGGTGCCCTTACTGTGCTCGCGCCGTTCGCCTGCTGGCGGACAAGCAGGTGGGGTTCCGGGAGATCGATGCTCCGCAGGGTACCGCAGAGCGCCAGGAATCGATCCGTCGTTCCGGCGGCCGCACCACCGTTCCGCAGATTTTTGTTGGCGGAAAGCATATAGGCGACTCCGACGAATTGCTGGCGCTGGAGCGGGTCGGCAAGCTGGATGCACTGCTGCGGGGGCAGTGATGCGGAGCTGCGCTTGGCCGTGCATGTCCGGGAGTGCCAGAATGCTGAGGAATCGCCGGATGGCGCTGCGGCAGGTCGAGAGATGATCCATTACCAATTGTGCTGCAGCCGGCATCATGAGTTCGATGGCTGGTTCAGGGACAGCGCTGCGTTCGATCGCCAGTCCGGTCTGGGTCTGGTCGAATGCCCTGTCTGTGGCGATACGCAGGTGACCCGGGCGCTCATGGCGCCGGCGGTGAGCACCCGAGCCGTCGCTGTGACGGGGCCAGCCCCAGCCAAGGAGCCGACCGCGGCGCCTGAAGCGGAGCGGGTCCCGGTGCCTTCGGGCGCTGTTGCCGGCCGGTTGCCCGATCATCTCCGGGCCATGTTGCAGCGGCTGCGCAGCGAGGTGGAGCGCAACTGCGACTATGTCGGCCCCCAGTTCGCCGAGGAAGCCCGCAAGATGCATCGCGGCGAAAGCGATCGCCGGGGGATTTACGGCGAAACCACTCCGGATGAAGCCGAGTCTCTGTCCGATGAAGGTATCGATGTTTCGCGCATTCCCTGGGTGCCGCGGGCGGACGGCTGAGCGGAGAATGAAAAAGCGGGGCTTTCGCCCCGCTTTGACCAGGAATTTGGTTTGTCCAGATCGACCTATTGGTGATCAGGGATTGTTGCCGGTGCTGCTTGTGCTGTTGCCGGTATTGCTGGTGGAATTGCCGGTATCGTTGGCGCCGCCCGTTCCATTACCGTAGTGGGGCATATTGCCGTTGTTGAAGCTGGTGCTGTAGCCGCTACCGCTGTTGTTGCCGGTATAGCCACCGGTATAACCGTTAGAGCCGGTCTTGTTGTTCTCGTTGTAACCGTTGGTTCCGGTACTGTTGTTGTACCCGTTCATCCCGGTGCTGTTGTAGCCGCCGGTGTTCCTGTTGTTGTAAGCGTTCGTCGGGCTGCTGCTGCCGCTTGTCGAATTCCAGGTCGATGCGTTGCTGCCGGAATATCCGTTATTGTAGCCGTTGCTTCCGGTCTGCTGATTGGTGCTGTTGCCAAACCCCTGATTGGTCCCGAATTCGTTCTGGTTGCCCATCAGCCCGAGCTGACTCATAGTGCGATAGCTAAGCTGACCGTTGACCTGATCGCCTCGCTGTTGCTGGAAGTTGCGCACTGCGGACTGCGTCTCCGGCCCCCATGTGCCGTCGACGTTGCCATGGTAGAAGCCCATCTGCTGCAACCGGCTCTGCACCCGCTGCACCATCTCTGACGAAAGCTCGCCATTCTGATTGGCCGTCCCGTTCTGGTTCCAGTTCTGACTGAAACCCTGGGTCCGCTGGTTGGAGCCCTGATATCCCTGGTTGCTCTCGTTGGAGCCCTGGTTCCAGCCCTGGTTATTCTGCGAACCCTGATAACCCTGGTTCCAGCCCTGGCTTGCGGGATTCGAGGTTTGATAGCCCTGGGTGTTCTGGTTCGAGCCATTATAGGCCTGGTTGTTCCCCGGCTGATAGTTTGGCTGATTGCTGTTCCAGCCTGGATTGCTGCCCGTCTGATTGCTGCCCATCTGGCTGGTGCCCATCTGGCTGGTGCCCATCTGGCTGGTGCCCGCCTGATCGGTGCCCGTTTGCGTGCCGCTCCAGCCACTCTGCTGGGCTAGCGCCGGTCCTGCCGCCAAGGCGGTGACGGCGAGCGCAATCGCGAAGTCGCGTACTTG
>DATDIC010000712.1:0-6611 GCA_036521275.1 Acetobacteraceae bacterium | reverse complement strand
GTGGACGATCTGCCGCAATCGGCCGAGATCGTATTCTGCAATGACGGCTCGACTGACGGATCCGCCGCCGTCCTGGACGACATCGCGCGATCCGACGAACGCGTCACGGTGGTGCATCTGCGGCGCAATTACGGCCAGACGGCTGCCATCATGGCGGCGATCCAGCAGAGCGTCGGCGACGTCATCATTCCGATGGATGCCGACGGCCAGAACGATCCGATCGACATCACGCGCCTGCTGGCGAAGCTGGATGAGGGCTACGACGTCGTGTCCGGCTGGCGGCAGGCGCGGGAAGACCGCGCATTGACCCGCCGGCTGCCGTCCGTCGTCGCCAATAAGCTGATTTCCAACATGATCGGCACCCGGCTGCACGACTATGGCTGCACGCTCAAGGCGTATCGGCGGGCGGTGATCGAGGACGTGCGGCTCTACGGTGAAATGCACCGCTTCATCCCGATCTATGCCGCCTGGGAAGGGGCGCGGGTGACGGAACTCCCGGTTACCCACCATGCCCGCAAATTCGGCAAGTCGAAATATGGCCTCGGCCGCGTCCAGCGGGTCGCGCTGGACCTTCTGGTCCTCTACTTCATCGATCGTGCCTTCGACCGACCGATCCAGTTCTTCGGCAAGCTCGGCGTGATGGGCTTTGCTGCTGCGATAGTGGTCTTCCTCGGCGCGGTCGGCCTCAGGCTGTTCCTCGGTATCTCGTTCATCCAGACACCCCTCCCCCTGCTCGCCACAAGCCTTGGGCTGTCCGGCATATTGTTCATCCTCCTGGGGATCATGGCGGAGATCCAGGTGCGCACGTATTTCGAATCGCGGGGCCGGCCGCCGTACAAGGTCAAGAGCGTGATCTCGCACGCGCCCCGCCCGGCCCGGATCGCGGAACCGGTGCGCTGGTGAGATGTGCGGGATAGCCGGCTTCACCCGGCCGAACCAGGATGCCGCCCTCGTCCTGGCACGGATGAACCAAGCCCTTGGTCACCGCGGTCCCGATGCCGAGGGCACCCACATCGAACCAAGGTTGGCACTCGGGCACCGCCGCCTGGCGATCATCGACCTTTCCGGCGGCAGCCAGCCGCGCGTTGACGCCGCAAGCGGCGATGCGCTGGTGTTCAACGGCGAGATCTTCGGCTATCGCGCCCTCGCCGACGAATTGCGCGCGCAAGGTTGCCCTCTGTGCGATCGCTCCGATACCGAGGTACTGTTCCAGCTCATTCGGCGGCATGGTGTGCGCGGCGCGGTCGAACGTGTGGATGGACAGTTCGCCTTCGCGTTTTTTGACGGCCGCACCGGCAGGATCCACCTCGTTCGCGACCGGTTCGGCGAGAAGCCACTCTATTACGGCGTGCTGCGAGGCCAATTGGTTTTTGCATCCGAAGCGTCCGCATTGCTGGCGCATCCGGCTTTCCACGCGGCGGAGATTGATGCCCTGGCCGCCTACCGTTTTCTTTTGTTCGAGTACCTGCCCGGTACGGCGTCAGGCTGGACCGGGATCCACAAGCTGGAACCGGCGACGATCCTGACCTATGCCGACGGGCAAACAACCTTCGAACGCTATTGGCGTCCCGACCGGGGCGCGGATGTGGAGGTGCCTGCCGACGAAGCGGCGGTGATCGACCAACTTGACGCGAGGCTCGCGGAATCGGTCCGCCAGCGCGTCGTGGCAGACGTCCCGGTGGGAGTGTTCCTGTCCGGCGGGATCGACTCCAGTCTGATCACCGCACTCGCTGTCCGGACCCGACCTGACCTGACCGCGTTCACCGTCCGCATCGACAGCGATGGCTTCGACGAGACACCGCATGCCGTGGCCGTCGCCCGTCACCTGGGCGCCCGGCATGAGACGGTCACCTTGGAGTCGAGCGACCTGCTGGACGCCTTCGACGCGGTCAGCGACAAGCTCAGCGAACCGCTGGGCGACTCATCGCTGCTGCCCACCTACCTGGTATGCCGGGCCGCCCGCCGGATCATGACGGTGGCCCTTGGCGGCGACGGTGCCGACGAACTATTCGCCGGATACCCGAATTTCCGGGTGCAACGCTTCGCGCCGCTGATGCGCCTGATGCCGCGGGCGGTCGGCCGCATCGCCGGGGCCGCCATGGAAACGCTTCCGGCGGCCGCCGGCTATATGAACTGGCGGTTCCTGGCAGCCCAGCTTTCCCAGGGGTTTGGCGCGGCGCCGGTGCGCCAATCCTTCCTGTGGATGGCCCCATTCCCGCCGCACGGGCTGAACGCCCTGTGGCAGCCGGGGGCGATCCCGGCCGATGCGCTGCGAAGGTCGTTCGAGCCGATTGAGCGCTATGCCGCGGAGGTGGAACGCGGCGGCGGCATCGAGCGCTTGATGCACCTGTTCCTTACCACCTATCTACCGGAAGACATCCTGACCAAGACCGACCGCGCATCGATGTTCAACGGCCTGGAAGTGCGTGCACCGTTTCTCGACCGACACTTCGCCGAATTCGTCGGCAGCCTGCCGACCCGGCTCAAACTGCGGGGCACCACCGGAAAATATATCCTCAAGCGGCTCGCCCTGCGCTACCTGCCGCCGGAGATCGTCAACCGCAAGAAGCACGGGTTCGCCCTCCCGATCGGCTCGCTCATCCGCACCTTGCTGCGCACCCGCTGCCGCGACGTCCTGTTGTCCCGCAGCAACCCGGTCGCCGACTGGTTCGAACGCCGCGAAATCGAGCGTCTGCTGCAGCAGCATCTGTCGGGCAGCCAGGAGTACGGCAAGAAGCTGTGGGCGCTCTACGTCCTGTTCTCGGTCGCCAACCATCGCACGGCGCCGGCAACCACGGTGAAAGCGGCCTGAAGCTTCGCCGAATATCCGGCACCACCGGAACGGCAGGCTTGCGTGAAATGGCCGCTTTTGTGTATCGTTGGAGCCCATGATTATCCAGTATGTAGCGCATCTGAAGGCACTGGTGCATGCCAGCGCGATCGGTGGGATGCCGCGGCTGGAGTGGTTCATCGACACCGTCATCGATTTCTTCACCAGCCCACTGACTGGGCTCAACACCCGCTCCTACTGGCCCGAACTCATCGCCAGCCTGCTGATCGCCCTGCTGCTGTTCGTTCTGTGCGAGCCGCACTCCAATCGCGGGCTGCGCGGGTTCCTGCGGTATTGCTTCCCAAGCTCCCAGTGGCGCCACCGGTCCACCTGGGTCGACTGGCAGATCATCGTGCTGAACCAGTTCTTCGCCAAGTCCTTCAATGTGACATGGCGGATCAGCGGCGCGCTGCTTGCCGGTGCGCTGGTGACCGGTTTGACCCGGGTATTCGGTCCATCGCCGCACCTGCTGAGCTGGACCCCCACGACGCTGGTGCTGTACACGGTACTGTTCGGCCTCGCAGACGATTTCGGGTACTATATCTTTCACGTCGGATCGCACTACATCCCCTGGTTGTGGGCATTCCACAAAGTGCACCATTCCGCCGAGACATTGACGGTGCTGGCCAACGTGCGGACCCATCCCGTCGAATACCCGATTACCGGCGTTTGCAAGGCACTGACGACCTCGTTCGTGCTGGGCCCTGCCATCTATCTTGGCACTGGGCAGGCGACCATGGTCGATATCCTGGGCATGAACCTCATGGTCGCCATCTATTGCGTCCTGGGGACCCAACTGCATCACTCGCATATCTGGCTGTCCTGGGGCCGCGTTCTCAACCACGTGCTGATCAGCCCGGCGATGCATCAGATTCATCACAGCACCGCACCGCGCCACTGGAACCGCAACATGGGCGGCAACTTTGCCCTGTGGGATTGGATGTTCGGCACGTTGTACGTCCCGCACGGCCGGGAGGAACTGACATACGGCCTTGGGGAAGGGAGAGCGCAGCCTTACCCCAACGGGTTCGTCGCCTACACGCGGCCGTTCTGGGAGGTTCTGCCAGCGCGGGCGCGGGAGGCGATCAAGCTGCAGCTGGGCCGCCGGCTGCAGCCACTGCTGCTGCGCGCCGCGGCGGTTCGCCCACACGAAGCGGCCGGGGGATCTCGCGACCAGCCAGCCTCCGTGTTGATATCGCCCGCGATGGTTTCCAGCCCCGAGTGACGTTGTCCAGGAATGCCGCTTTCCTGACGCGCGCGGGAGTGGCAAGCAGAGACTATGCGCAAAATGCTCCTAACGCCGTGAACCCGCATTCGCCCGGGTATCGGCTGCCGCGTGTGGGTCGGGGTAATGCTTCGGCCAGCAGCGATTTGACCACCCGCATCGCGCAGGTAATCGGCGGCTTTCCTATTGTGACCTGCGACATCTTCGACACGGCGGTCATGCGCAGCCTGGCCCGGCCGGAAGATGTGCACCTGGCGACCGGAGCGCGCGCCCTGCCTCGCGGCCTGACAAGCTGCTCTCCCGAAGCATTCCGCGAATACCGCCTGGCCGCCGAGACCGCCGCGCGGGCAGAACTTGTGCACGGGGATGACGACGAGGTCGCCATCGCGACAGTCTATCAGCGGTTGCAGGCATCCGGTGTGGTGACCGATGCCACGGCGGCGGGGGCCGTCGAATTCGCTGTCGAACGGTCGGTCTGCCGCCCGGTCGCTCCGGTACGCGCCGCCCTCGCCGCCCGTCATCCCGGCCAGCGACTGGTCTTTCTGTCCGATACGATTCTGCCCAGCGACTGGCTGGCGGCCATCCTCGCCGATTGCGGCTACGGCGACGGCTGCGAGGTGATTTGCTCCGCCGAGGCCCGGCGCACCAAGGCGCGGGGCGGATTATTCGCCTATACGCTGGAGACGCTGGGATGCGCCCCCCGCGACATCGTGCATCTCGGAGACAACCCGCACGCCGATATCGCTCAGGCAAGGCGAAGCGGCATCGCGGCGCTTCACCTTCCACACCCGCCGATCCCGCCGGAGCCGGAAGATGTGGCCCGCCAGGCATTCGTCGTGCGCCTTGCGCATAGCGGCAGACGCTCGCGCGCGGTGCTGAGCGAAGCGACACGGGATGAAGCGAGACCAGCAGTCGAAGGGGCATTGGATGACGCAAGGTTGCAGCGAATCTGCCTGTTCCCGCTGATCGGATTCACCCTTTTCGTCCTGGCCGAAGCGCGCCGGCGCGGTATCCGGCGGATCTATTTCATGGCCCGCGACGGCCATCTGCCGCTCGCAATCGCCACCCGCCTGGTCGCACGCAGCAACGAGAATTTCGCGTTCACCTATCTGCATTGCTCAAGGCAGGCCATCATCGTGCCGACGCTGTCCGACGACCTGCCGCGCCTCGCGCAAATGATTGCCGACGGGACATCGAACCAACCATTGCGTGCCGCGCTGAACGCTCTGGGGATCGATGAGGAGGTCACTGCCGCCATGGCGGGCGCTGCCGGTCTCGATCCGAACCAACCGATCCGCGGGACAGCAAGCTACGAAACGATCCACCACCTCCTGGCCACGCATCGCGACCGCATCCTGGCCGCACTACGGGAGAGACGGGAAGCAGCGCTGGCCTATCTCGGACAGTCCGGCTTCCTGCAACCCGGCCCGCGCATTATCGTCGATCTGGGCTGGCGCGGTTCCGTGCAGAAGGCGCTGACCACATTGAGCAGTACCTCACCCTCCGACATTTTCGGCTGCTATGGCGGGTTGTGGGCTGATGCGATGTCCGGCAGCTTTGGATTGGATAGCGCCGCCGGATACCTCTTCACGTTCGGCCACCCGAAATGGATCGCCGACGCCGTGCGCCAAGCCTATATCCTGTTCGAGCTGTACTTCTCGGCCCCGCACGGTTCCGTTTCGCTTTATGCCTTCGAGAGCGGTCGCGCCGTTCCGGTTCATGCCACAGAAGCAGAACCTGGCGGGTCGATACGCCGTCAGGCGTTGGGGGCGATCGAGCGTTCCTGTCTGGAAGAATTCGACCGGCTGGATGCAATCCTGGACGGGGCTTGGCCCGATGCGATCGATGCCGCCTCCGCATTGAGTGAGATCCAGCCGTTGCTGACGCGCCCCTCGGCGCGGGATGTCGCAGCAATCAACCGCATTCCCTATATTCACGGTATCGACGGCACGCTCAACGCGCGGCCTGTCAATCCTGTCCCCCTCCGCCAGTTGGTAATCAACACACCGCGGGCAATCGAGCGCCTGCGCAACGCACCCTGGCGATCCGGCACCTTGCGCGCCAGCCTCCCCTGGCCCATCCCCAATGTCGGTTTCCCGGAATTTTGCGACCGTATCGAGCGCCTGCGCCGGCTGCTCCACCTTCGCTGAGCGAGACGTTCGGCACGCGGCGGTGCCGCCCATTCAATCGAGGCCTTGCCGTGGTCACAGCCGCCGTCCGCTTCGCCGAGCACGCTCTGGCCACACGCTTTGAGGATTTACCGACGCCGCCCGTGCCGACCCGCGCATCCTCACTCTCGCCGCGTTTGTCCGTGTCGAGGACGACACAAATCCGGATCCGAACGCCTTGGCGCCGCAAACCGTTAGCGTACGTCTCATCGGCGGCACGAATTTGACGTGGCGCTGCGACACCATGCTGGCGCATCCGTCACGTCCGTTGAGCAGCGACCAATACCTGAAAAAATTCAGGCTTTGCATGGAGTTTTCAGAGGACGCTCGGAACGGGGATGTTGCCGCCCGTCTGATCCAGCAGATCGCGGCGCTTGCCCGGATGGAG